>JBEVDE010000325.1:0-7867 GCA_040514175.1 Allosphingosinicella sp.
GCTCGACCTGCGACGAGACGGGCGGCACCATCGTCACCCGAATCACCTTCGACATCCATGCCCAGCGCCGCAACGGCAGCGGCGCCCGCGACGTCGTCCTGCCCTATTTCGTGGTGGCGGTTCAGGGCGGCACCCAGGTCCAGTCGAAGAGCGTGACCCGGGTCGTGCTTCGCTTCGCCGACGGCGCGCTGAGGGCGAGCAGCTCCGGCACGGCGACCGGTTCGGTGACCCGGGCGGCGGTGACCCTGCCGGCCGAGATTCGCGAGCAGATCACCCGGCGCCGCAAGCCCGGGGATCCATCCGCGGCGATCGATCCGCTGGCCGACCCGGCGGTTCGCGAAGCGGTTCGCCGGGCGAGCTTCGAGATGCTGGTCGGCTTCCAGCTCACCCAGGAGCAGCTCGCCTACAACGCCACCCGCTGATCGCGGTAACGCTCTGAGGGAAAACCTTAATTGCGGGGCGCGGGAGAATCGCGTTTGAAATAAGCCGTGGCGGCGTCCATAGCGCCGCAGGGCGAAATTCGCGTGCAGCTTCCGCCGGGCCGCCGCGTTCTTCGTCTTCCTGCCCTGATCCGAAAGCCACGAATTGCACGTTCCGCTCTCCCGCTCACCGGGTCCAGATCCGCGCGCCCTGCTCAAGGACGTCTCCGAGTTCCGCCATCCGCGCCACGCCCGAAGCCTCTTCGAGATCGCGATCACCGCAACCCATTTCGGCCTCCTGTGGCTGCTCATCTGGGCGGCGCTGAACGCCGGCCATGCCCTCGGCCTCCTGCTCGCCGTGCCCGCCGGCGCCTTCCTGCTCAGGCTCTTCCTGATCCAGCATGATTGCGGTCACGGCGCCTTTTTCCGGCGCCGGGCGGCGAACGACTGGACCGGCCGGGTGCTCGGAATTCTCACCCTCACGCCCTACGATTGCTGGCGCCGGGCCCACGCCATCCACCACGCCAGCACCGGCAATCTCGACGCCCGCGGAACCGGCGACCTCGACACTCTGACGGTCGCGGAATATCGCGCCCTCGGCCGGACCCGCCGTCTCCTCTACCGGCTCTACCGGCACCCGATCGTCCTGTTCGGCATAGGGCCGGCCTATCAGTTCCTGCTCCGCCACCGCCTTCCGGTCGGGATGATGGGACGGGGATGGCGGCCGTGGCTGAGCGCGATGGGAACCAATGCCGGCATCGCCGCCGTCGCCGCCGCCCTGATCTGGGCGATGGGCCTGAAGCTGTTCCTCCTCGTCCACCTGCCGATCACCCTGGTCGCGGCGTCGCTCGGGGTCTGGTTCTTCTACGTTCAGCATCAGTTCGAGCATACCCATTGGGATCGCGGCGAGGATTGGTGCTTCCACGCCTCGGCGCTTCACGGCAGCTCGCATTACGATCTGCCGCCGGTCCTGCGCTGGTTCAGCGCCAATATCGGGGTGCATCACGTCCATCATCTGGCCAGCCGGATACCCTTCTACCGGCTTCCCGAGGTGCTCCGGGAGATTCCCGCGCTCGCCGGATGCAGCCGGATGACGATCGCTCAGAGCCTGGTCGCGGTTCGCCTGGTGCTCTGGGACGAGGACAAGAGGCGGTTGGTGTCCTTCGCCGAAGCGCGCTCCGGATAATCCCCGGCGTTCAGCAAGCGCTCAGCCGCGCCGTGCGTGATCGAGGGGCGAGGCCTCAAGCGAAAGCCGGTGTCATGAAATCCTGGATCGGGGCCGTTCTGGCCGCAGCCGCGCTGCTTCTCCCGCCGGCCCTGGCGGGCGCCGAGGAGCCTCCCGAGCGAGTCGAGAACCTGGTCGTCTACGGCGACGATCCCTGCCCCAAGGCGGAAGGGGAGGACATCGTCGTCTGCGGCCGAAGGCCCGAAACGGAACGCTACCGAATTCCCAAGGAGCTTCGCCGGACCCGCGACGAACGGCGCGGCGCGGCCTGGGCGACCCGGGTCGCGGAGATGGAGGAGGCCACGCGCTTCACCCGCCCGAACAGCTGCTCCGTCGTCGGCAGCTGGGGCCAGACGGGTTGCCTCGAATCGGCGATCCGCAACTGGGTCGCGGAGCGCCGCGCCGCGAACGCGCGCTAGGGCCGGGGCCGTAATAGCCCCTCTCCCGTCCTTACGGGAGAGGAGGGGCCCAAGCCGAAGGCTTGGGAGGTGAGGGTCTTGCTGAATCCGGTTTACAGACCCTCACCTCCCACCGCTTCGCGGCGGGCCCCTCCTCTCCCGCGAAAAGCGGGAGCGGGGAGCAGAGAACTGCGTCGCGCCATCCGGCGCAGCTCGAATGACAAGCGCGATTCGCAAGTCTAGGGCTGGTCGTTTCAAGCGGAGCGCCCATGGACCCCCTCAGCCGCCATAATGTGAACGTCTCCGGCCGCGGCGACCGGTTCATGATGTTCGCCCACGGCTTCGGCTGCGACCAGAATATGTGGCGCTTCGTCGCGCCCGAATTCGAGGCGACCCACCGGGTCGTCCTCTTCGATCATGTCGGCTGCGGGCAGGCCGACGGCTCGAGCTACGATCCGGAGCGTTATGCCACCCTCCGGGGCTATGCCGAGGATGTCGTCGAGATCGCCCGCGCTCTGGGGATGAAGGACGGGATCTTCGTGGGCCATAGCGTCAGCGCGATGATCGGGATCCTCGCCGCCCGGGCCGCCCCCGAGCTCTTCAGCCGCCTCGTGCTGATCGGCCCGTCCCCCTGCTACATCAACGACGGCGACTATCGCGGCGGCTTCGAGCGGTCCGACATCGAGGAGCTGATGACCTTCATGGACAGCAATTTCCTCGGCTGGTCGGCGGCGCTGACTCCGCAGATCATGGGCAATGCGGAGAGGCCGGAGCTGGCCGAGGAACTCAACAACAGCTTCTGCCGGACGGATCCGGACATCGCCAAGCGCTTCGCCAGGGTTACTTTCCTGTCGGACAATCGCGCCGACCTCGAGGGGATCGAGCTTCCGGTGCTGATCCTTCAGTGCAGCGACGATCTCATCGCGCCCGATTCGGTTGGGGCCTGGGTTCATGCGCAACTCGCCGGGAGCGAGCTGGTCAGGCTCGAGGCGACCGGCCACTGCCCGAACCTCAGCGCTCCCGAGGAGACGGTGGCGGCGATCCGCGCCTGGATCTGAAGCCCGTGGCCGATTCCTCTCTGCCTCAGCCTCCGGGCTTCGACGACGAGACCCTCTACGAGGACGCCCCTTGCGGCTATCTCGCAACCCTTCCCGACGGCACCATCCTGCGCGTCAACCGCACCTTCCTGCGCTGGACCGGCTATTGCGCCGAGGAATTGTGCGGTACGCGCTTCCAGGAGAAGCTGACCCTCGCCGGGCGGATCTACCACGAGACCCATTTCGCGCCGCTGCTGCGCATGCAGGGGGCGATCAGCGAGGTCGCGCTCGACTTCCTGTGCAAGAATGGGGACCGGCTGCCGACGCTGGTCAACACCCTCCAGAGGAAGGATCCGGAAGGCCGGCCGGCCGTCAATCTCACCACCGTCTTCGACGCCCGCGACCGTCGCCGCTACGAGCAGGAATTGCTGGCGGCCCGCGATTCCGCGCGCCATTCCGCCGAGGCGCTGCAGCGGCTCAACGCGGAGCTGGAGGCGCGGGTCGCGGCCGCGGTGGAGGAAAGGCTGAGGGCCGAGGACGACCTCAGGCAATCGCAGAAAATGGAGGCGATCGGGCAGCTCACCGGCGGAGTCGCGCACGATTTCAACAATCTCCTGACCTTGGTGATCGGAGGCCTCGACCTGATCGACCGGCAGCTTCCCTCGCAGCCCCCGGGCGCCGGGACGGAGCGCATCCGCCGGGCCCGCGACGCCGCCATGGAGGGCGCCCGGCGCGCGGCGAAGCTCACCCAGCACCTCCTCGCCTTCGCCCGCCGCCAGCCGCTTCAGCCCAGATTGCTCGAGATCAACCGGCTGATCCGCGAGATTTCGGACATGCTTCGCCGCACGCTCGGCGAGCAGGTCGAGCTCGAGGCCGTGCTCGGGGCCGGGCTGTGGAGCGTCGAGGCGGATCCCGTCCAGCTCGAGAATGCGATCCTCAATCTGGCCGTCAACGCCCGCGACGCGATGGGGGCGGGCGGCAAGCTCACCATCGAGACCCATAATGCGAGCCTCGACGATTCCTATGTCGGGGGCGTGCCGGAGGGCCTGACGCCGGGCCAATATGTCATGATCGCGGTGAGCGACACCGGCTGCGGAATGGCGGCCGACACCCAGCGGAAGGTGTTCGAGCCCTTCTTCACCACCAAGGAGATCGGCAAGGGCACCGGGCTCGGCCTGAGCCAGGTCTACGGCTTCGTCCGCCAGAGCGGCGGCCACGTGCGCGTCTACAGCGAGCTCGGAGTCGGCACGAGCGTGAAGATCTATCTGCCCCGCGCCCGGGCGGGCGTTCACGCGGAGCGCCCGGACACGCGCCCCGAGCCCGTCGCGCTTTCGGGCGACGAGAAGATCCTGCTCGTCGAGGATCATGAGGATCTGCGGGAGCATGTCGCCGGCATCCTCACCGACCTCGGCTACGAGGTCCTCGCCACCGCCGACGGGCCCGCCGCGCTCGCGGCGCTCGAGGCGGGGGGCGAATTCGATCTGCTCCTGACCGACGTCGTCCTCCCCGGCGGGATGAACGGCCGCCAGATCGCGACCCGCGCCCTCGAGCTGCGGCCCGGCCTCAAGATCCTCTTCATGACCGGCTACACGCAGAACGCGATCGTCCACGACGGCCGGCTGGACGCGGGCGTCGCCCTGATCAGCAAGCCCTTCACCTACGACCAGCTGGGGACGAAGGTCAGGGCCCAGCTCGACGGCCTGCCGACGCCTCGCCGGCCGTAGCCTTATCGGCAGTCAGCGAGTCGATTCGCATAACGGATCGGGACCCTGCCGATCCACAAGGCCGTTCCTTGTATTATTCCACGACTTGTTATATATATATGCCATCGGCGGATTTTGAAACTCGCCGATGCACGCCGACTCATTCGGCATTCGAAGAAAGGGAACGACATGAAGGATCAAGAAAGAGCGTTCGCGCCGGCCTCGCCGACACCCGCTGCGGTGACCATGAACGTCTTCGCTCCGCCTGGAATCTGAGGCGACGATTTGAAAGTCGCACGAAGGTTCGGGCCAAAACTTGGCTCGATAGAGCTGACCGATGGGTCAGCAAATCGGAGTAAGAATAATGGTGAAATTCGAGGATCCCCGAAGGGGACGAGTAACGCCAGCGCCCCGAGGGAAGTGGAACGCCTGGTTGGCCCATTTTCATTGAGGGTGTTGGCATCCATCCAAAGATTAGGAGACCGCGCATGGGGTGCAAACCTCCAGCGGGACCTAAGTGAGATGCTTGGTCGGGATGTAGCAATTGGTCAACTCTACTTGGCATTGTCCAAGTTGGTCAATCAGAAGCTGATTTCCTTCCGGCACACCAAACCAGAGCCTGTGCAAGGCGGCCGCTCAAAGAAAATCTTCCAGTTGGAAGTGTTGGGCGCCAGGGTTCTGGGGAATGCGGCCGCTGAATTGAGTGCCTGACGCTTCCCAGAAATGGGAGTGCGGCAGAATGAAGTTGGAAGATAAGCGGTCGGACGGGCAAGCCCGCGAGCCACCGAAGTTCATGCGCTACGCCATCTGGTGCTCGGGTGGCGAGTTCAAGGACGACGCGCTCCAGGCGTTTGACGGGCTGTTCCGCTCGGCCGTGGAAAAATTCGGTTATCGGCATGCGCTCGTATGGGGCGCAAGCCAGTGTCTCCGGAGCTTACCGCGTGCTCTCTGGGCGTTGCTCATAAGGCTGGCCGGATCGTTATTGGGCTAGAATGGGGACAATTATTCAGCAGGAGAAGTAGGGGAAGCTTCTCCCGCCAAGCCCCTTGCTCCTGCCTCAGCGTTTCGCTTCGCGGCGCTCGAACACTGCAAGCTGGGCGGCGAAGGCGCGCTGGTAGGCCGGGCGGGCCTTGCCCCGGGCGATGTAGGCGGCGAGGGTCGGGTAATCGTCGAAAATGCCGGTGTCTTCCGCCCGGCGCAGGACGGTGACCATAAGCAGGTCGGCGGCGCTGAAGCCGCCGTCGAGCCAGTCGGACTCGCCGAGCCGGGCCGCGAGCTGGTCGAGGCGGGTCCGGATGCGGTCGTCGATCAGTGGGAGGCGCGCCGCGTACCAGGGCTTGTCGCCCTCCAGATATTCGGCGACCTCGCGGTCGACGATCGGCGGCTCGACCGTGTTGAGCGCGGCGAACATCCAGGCGATCGCCCGGGCGCGGGCGTCCGCATCGTCCGGAAGCAGGCCCGGATGACGCTCGGCGATATGGAGGACGATCGCGCCCGATTCGAACAAGGCGAGGCCGTCTTCCTCATAGGTCGGGATCTGGCCGAAGGGATGAAGGGCGAGGTGCGGCGGTTGTTTCATCGCCTCGAAGGAGACGAGGCGGACGTCGTAGGGCTGGCCCACTTCCTCGAACGCCCAGCGGACGCGCATGTCGCGCGCCATCCCCTGGCCTTTGTCGGGGGAGCTTTCGAAGGCGGTGATGGTGATGGTCACGGCGCGCGCGGCCTAGCGGCCCGTCTGCCGGTTGCGCAGATATTCGTCCTCCGTCGCCGGCGCGGAGGGATCCGCCCCGGAGGCATTGGCCTCGGCCGGTTCGGCCGGTTCGGCCGGCGCGGGCGGGAGGTAGCCGTCGGGATGCGAGACGGCGTCGGGCGGCGGCCCGGCGCTTTCGTTGGCCGAAGCGCCCGGCGGCGCCGGCCTGGCGGGGCTCGTAGCCTCCAGCCTATTGGCTTCGGGGCCGGCGGCCGCATTTTCGGCGGGCGCGGGGCCGCTTCGGTCGCAGGCGGCGAGCAGGAGCATCGAAAGGGCGCCGGCCAGGGCGGCGGAATTGCGCTTCGACATCGCTTTTCCCGGGTTGACCTCCGTCATTCCCGCCTTGCGCGCGAATGACGGAGGGAGGTCGCCGTCCGGCTCTAAAGGCCGTTGGCGAGATTGGTGTCCGGATCGTTGGTCACGGCGTCCTTCGCCATCAAATTCTCGGTGGCGGCGTTGGTCGACGCGTTGGCGTCGAGGCCGCCGGCCGCCGCGTTGGAATCCACCATGTTGGTGTCCGACATGAGCTCGTTCATCGCCATGTTGTCGGCGGTCAAGGCGTTGGCCTCGTCGGTCGAGCCGCCGCGGTCGCCGCAGGCGGAAAGGCCGAGGGCCAGAGCGGCCAGTGCAATCATGCGCATCTATTTCCTCCGTTTTATGTGCGGGGACAACGCGGCTTGGGCCGCTTGGCTCCCGCTCGCGGCTTCAGCTCCAGGTCGCCAGCGGCGGCAGGCTCATCAATATCGCGTCGACATTGCCGCCGGTCCTCAGGCCGAACAGGGTGCCGCGGTCGTAGATCAGGTTGAATTCGGCGTAGCGGCCGCGCCATTCGAGTTGCCGCGCCTTGTCGGAATCGTCGAACGGGGTCGCCATGCGGCGCCGGACCAGCTTCGGGAAGACGTCGAGCAGGGCTTCGCCGACGTCGCGGGTAAAGGCGAAATGGGCGTCGAACGCGCCTTCGAGATGGTCGTAGAAGATGCCGCCGACGCCGCGGTGGACGCCCCGATGGGGGATGTAGAAATACTCCTCCGCCCATTTCGAGAAGCGCGAATAGAAGGTCTGGTCGTGGGCGGCGCAGGCGGCGCGCAGCCGCGCGTGGAAGTCGGCCGTGTCCTCCTCGTAGGGGAGGGGCGGGTTGAGGTCCGCGCCGCCGCCGAACCAGCGCTTCGTGGTGACGAGGAAGCGGGTGTTCATGTGGACCGCGGGCACGTGCGGGTTGGCCATATGGGCGACCAGGCTGATGCCGGTAGCGAAGAAGCTCGGATCCTCGCCTGCGCCACGGATGGTGGCCGCAAATTCCGGGCTGAAGCGGCCGCCGACGGTGGAGACGTTGAC
>JBEVDE010000361.1:0-3346 GCA_040514175.1 Allosphingosinicella sp.
GCCCGGCATCATGATGTCGAGCAGGATGAGATCGACGGCATAAGCCGCAAGCGCCTGCCGCGCCTCGGCGACGTCCTTCGCCTTGGTCACCCGAAGGCCGCTGCGCGCCAGATATTGGGCGAGCGGATCGCGGATCGACCGTTCGTCGTCGACGAGCAGGATATGAGGCTCTCCGGAGCTCGCCATCATCGGACTGTCCGGGTGGCCGGGGCCGGCGTCAAGAAAACTCCTCTCCCGCATTTCGCGGGAGAGGGGGGGCCCAAGCCGAAGGCTTGGGGGGTGAGGGTCTTACCGACTCCGAGGTACAGACCCTCACCTCCCACCGCTTCGCGGCGGGCCCCTCCTCTCCCGTGAAGGACGGGAGAGGGGAGTTCCTTCCACCGCTCAGCGCCCGCCGCGATGCGCCTCGTGCGCGGCGCGCATCTCGGCGTCGGTGATCGAGCCGTCGCGATTGGAGTCGATCTTGGCGAAATGGGCCTCGATCCCGTTCTGCGCCTCGGCGAGGGTGAGGGCGCCGTCGCCGTCGGCGTCGAGATGCATCGGGCCGCCGCCGCCCTTGCCGTGCGGGCCGCCCGGGCCGCCCGGGCCGCCGGGCCCGCCATGGCCGCCCTTATGCCCGCCGCCGCGACGATGGTCGCCCATCTTGCCGTGGAAAGCCATCATCTCCTCGTGGGTGGCGCGGCCGTCCTTGTTCGTATCGGCGCCGGCGAACATCTGCGCGGCGCCCGCGCGCGCTTCGGCGAGGGTGACGGCCCCGTTCGAATCCGCGTCGAATTTCGCCATCGGGCCGTGCAGGCCCCCGCTCTGCGCGTAAAGGGTCGCGCCCCCGGCCATGAGCGCCACCGCTCCGGCCGCGGCGGCGAGGCCGATCCTATATTTGCTCGTCATCTCAATCTCCTTGTCCCGCGCCGCAGCGGCGCCGAGTCCCGGATCGCGGGCCTATGTCTCGCTCCTATCCCGGTCGAGCCTCGAAATTGTCGCAAAGTGTATCAGCCCTCGGGATTGGGACGGTGGCGAAGATCGGCGACGCAGGCGGCGAGGTCGGACTGGCGGAAGGGCTTGGTCAGCCGGGGCAGGTCCGCCGGAAGCCCGTCAAGCTCGGCATAGCCGGAGACGATGAGGACCGGCAGGCCCGGCCGCTCGGCGGCGAGGATCAGGGCGAGGTCGGTGCCGGAGAGGCCGGGCATGAGGTGGTCGGTGATCACCATATCCGGCCTCCGCAGGTCGATCAGGGCCAGAGCGTCGTGCCCGGAATCGGCTTCGACCACCTCGTAGCCGAGATCGGTGAGCATGTCGGCGGTGCTGGCCCGGACGAGGGGCTCGTCGTCGACGAGGAGAATCGTGCCGGCGATCGGCCTGGGCGAGGATTCCGGCTCGCGGCGGCCGGCGGCGGCGGCCGGGGCGGCGTCGGTGACCGGCAGCCACAGAGCCGCGGTCGTCCCCTCCCCCGCCCGGCTGTCGAGCGTCAGGGCGCCGCCCAGCTGGGCGGCGAGGCCGTGGACCATCGACAGGCCGAGGCCGGTGCCGCGGCCGACCCCCTTGGTCGAGAAGAAAGGCTCGACGGCGCGCGCCAGCGTCGCCTCGTCCATGCCGATGCCGGTATCGGCCACCGCCAGCCTGACGTAGCGGCCCGGCGCGAGGCCGGCGACCTGCCCCGCCGTCACCGCCTCGGCCGACGCCGAGATGGTGAGGGCGCCGCCGCCCGGCATGGCGTCGCGGGCATTCACCGCGAGGTTGAGGATCGCCATTTCGAGCTGGTTGGAATCGGCCCGGGCGTAAGGCAGAGGCGAGTCCATCCGGGTCTCGATCCGGATCTGCGGCCCCGACGTGCTCGCGACCAGCTCGACCATCCCGCGCACCAGCCCGGGCAGGTCGACTGGCCCCGGCTGAAGCGGCTGGCGGCGGGCGAAAGCGAGCAGGCGCTGGACCAGGATCCTGGCGCGCTCGGCCGACTGGAGCGCGCCTTCGACCAGCCGCTGCTCGCGCTCGCCGCCCAGCGCCTTGCGGTGGAGAAGGTCGAGGCTGCCGATGATCGGGGTGAGCAGATTGTTGAAATCGTGGGCGACCCCGCCGGTCAGCTGCCCCATCGCCTCCATCTTCTGGGCCTGACGAAGCGCCTCCTGGGCCAGAGCGAGCTCCTCCGCGCGCTCGGCGACGCGATGCTCGAGGGTCTCGTTCAGATCGCGGAGCATCTCCTCCGCCCGCTTCTGGTCGGTGACGTCGATCTGGATTCCGTCCCAGATGGTCGTTCCCCCCGGCCCTTCGCGCGGCGCCGAAATGACCCGCGCCCAGCGCAGCTCGCCGTCGGCGCGGCGAAAGCGGCATTGGACATCGAACTGCGTTCCGGTCCTGATCGCTTCGGCGCTCGCGGCCGCCAGAGCGGGGTAATCCTCCGGCACGACGATCGCGTAGGAGATGGACGCATCGGCCATGATCGCCTCGGCCGAATAGCCGGTCAGCTTCTCGCAGCCCTGCGAGATGAACAGGAAGCGCCGCTCGCCGCCCGGGCCGGTGCAAAGCTGATAGACCATGCCGCCGGGCAGATTGTCGGCGAGCGCGCGCAGCCGCGCTTCGCTCTCGTGAACCGCCGCCTCGGCGATCCGGCGCTCGGTGACGTCGATGGTCACCGCGAGGACTCCGTAAGGCTCGCCCGACTGGCGGCGGATCACCGAGACCGAATTGTTCACCCAGACGACCGATCCGTCCGGCCGAACGTAGCGCTTCTCGTGCGAATAAGGCGTTCCGTCGCTGACCGCGCGCTCGAACTTGGGGACGTTGGCCGGGAGATCGTCGGGGTGGGTGATCTCCTGCATCCTCAGCGTCAGAAGCTCCTCGCGGGTCCGCCCGGCGATTTCGCAGAAGCGGTCGTTGACGAGCGTGAAGCGGCCGCTGAGGTCGACCTGGGCGAAGCCGGCCGTGGCCTGATCGATGAAGGCCGAGAGCTGGCCTTCGCGCTCCCTCAGCGCCGCCTCGGCCGTCCCTTCGGCCCCGTCGCCTTCGACTTCAGGCTGCGACACGGCCCCACGCCTCTTCCACGTCCCGCCGAACGCCGGCGGAAAGACGGCGCGCTAACACAGGCGCGAGCGTGAGTTCAATTGCCTCGCAGGCCCTTGCTTCCCGGCGAAGGCCGGGACCTGGTCTTCCGCCGCGCCGCTGGGCCCCGGCCTTCGCCGGGGAACGCCTTCCCGTTCGACACTATGGAAACTAAGCCATAAGTCTCGAAGCCGGCGGGACAGGGGAGAGGGCGGATGCTGAAGGGGGGGGTCGTGGCGGGTGGGGCCGGACCCGGGGTGCCGGGGGGCGGGGGGGGGGTGGGGGGGGGGGGCGCGCGGCGGCGGGGGGGGGC
>JBEVDE010000399.1:0-13320 GCA_040514175.1 Allosphingosinicella sp.
CGGCGCCGCTGGGGCTGGACAGGACGAAGAGGAGGCCCCGCCGCTGGAAGGCGCTTGCGATTTCCATGTGCGCTACTGGCTTGCCGAGCCGCCGCGCGTCAAGCAGGTAGGGACATGGCCCGCCTCATCGCCCTGCTCCGAGCCGTCAATGTCGGCGGCCGCAAGCTGCCGATGGCCGGGCTTCGCGCGCTTTGCGCGGAATTGGGCTGGGAGGATGTTGCGACATACATCCAGAGCGGCAATCTCGTCTTCAGGGCGACCGGCAACACCGGGGGCCATGAGGAAAAGCTGGAGGCCGCCCTCGAGACCCGGCTCGGCCTCGACGTCCCGGTCATCGTTCGAACCTCGGCGCAATGGGCGCATCTCGTCGCCGCCAACCCCTTTCCCGAGGTCGCCGAAGCGGAGCCGAACCGGCTCCAGCTGCTCGTCTCGAAGCGGCCCCCGGACGGCGAGGCGGCGGCGAAGCTGATGGAGCGCGCCCGGGCCGGCGAGGTCGTCGAGGCAGCCGGCGGAGCGCTCTGGTTCCATTTTCCCGAGGGCGTCGGGACCTCGAAGCTCACGCCCGCGCTCATCGACAAGGCCGCCGGCTCCCCGTCCACAAGCCGCAACTGGCGGACCGTCGTGAAGCTGAAGGAGATGTCGGAGGCATGAGCAATCACGTGAGCGTCCCGCACGTCCCCCGCGGCTATTGGTACGCCGCTCTCCTCCTCGTCGCCGTCATGGCCGCGATCCTGCTCTGGATGGGCCGCCCGCCCATCTGCACCTGCGGCGAGGTCAAATTGTGGGTCGGAACGGTCAACGGTCCCGACAACAGCCAGCATCTCGCCGACTGGTATACGCCGAGCCATATCATCCACGGCTTCCTCTTCTACTGGCTCGGCTGGCTCTGCCTGCGCCGCAACCCGCCCGGCGACCGGCTCATCGGAGCGGTGCTGATCGAGGCCGGGTGGGAATTGCTCGAGAACAGCCGCTGGATCATCGAGCGCTATCGCGAGGCGACGATGGCGCTCGGCTACAATGGCGACGCGGTGATCAACTCGGCCGCCGACGTCGGCTGGATGGTGGTCGGCTTCGCGCTCGCGCGGCGGCTTCCGGTGCGGGCGACGCTGGTGCTGGCGGTCGCGTTCGAGCTTCTGACGCTCGCCATCATCCGCGACAACCTCACCCTCAACGTGCTGATGCTGGTCGCTCCGAGCGACTCCATCCGGGCCTGGCAGGCGGGGGCATGAGGACCCTCCCGCCGGAACCCGCGGATAGGCGGCGGGTTGGCCCGTCATGAAGCCATTTCCGACGGTCGTAGCCGCCGCCCTCGCCGTCGCGGCCGCCCCCGCCTCCGCCCAGGAAGTGTTCGGCGGTATTTTCGCCCATGACGTCGAGACGCCGCTCAACCTCCGCGGAGTCGAGCCCGGCGTGGATGTCCAGGCCGGCTGGCGGGGCAAGCGGATCCGCGGCCTCGGCTTCATCGGATCGCCCTCGCCTTATGCCTTCGCCGCGCTCAACAGCGACGGCGACGCCCATTATGCCGCCGCCGGGGTCAGCTGGACGATCGGCGGCAGGCTCTACCTTCGCCCCGGCCTCGGCCTCGCCGTTCACACCGGCCCGATCCATCCCGACCCGCTCGAGCCGCGCCGGTCCTTCGGTTCCCGGGTCCTCCTCGAGCCGGAGCTCGGCGTCGGCTATCGCTTCGGGAAACGGCTCTCCGCCGAGGCCAGCTGGGTCCATATGAGCCACGCCGGACTGTTCAACGGCCGCCAGAATCCCGGCATCGACAACATCGGCGTCCGGCTTAACCTCAAGTTCCGCTAGCCGGACCCGGCGGCGCGAGGAAATCCAGCACTTTCAGATAATGTCGCCGGAGCTCCGTCCTCGAGGCCCCGGCCCGGGCCTCGACCGAAAGGGCGATATGGGCGCCGAACAGGATCTCGGTCAAAGCGTCGGCATCGGCGCCGGCCGCCAAATCGCCTTCGGCGACGCCCCGTTCGAGCCGCTCCCGCAAAAGCCGGCGCAGTCCGGCGAAAACCGTCTCCACCCGCGAGCGAACCTCCGGAGAGTCCGCAGCGGCCTGGATGGCGGTCCCGACGAGGAAGCAGCCGCGCCGCTCGTCCGTTCCGCAGAAAATGTCGAGGTCCGCTTCGAAGAAGGATTCGAGCGCCGTCCGGAGCGGCGCCCGGGCGAAGGCGCCGCGGACGTCCGGCGCGCCGTGCTCGATATAGGCGTCGAGCGCGGCCACGTAGAGTCCGGCCTTGCCGCCGAACGCCTTGTAGAGGCTGGGCTTGTGAAGGCCGGACTCCGCGCTGAGCGAATCGAGCGACACCCCGGCCGCGCCATGCCTCCAGAACAGCCGCTGCGCCTTTTCGATGACCGCGTCGCGATCATAGGCCTGAGGCCTGCCGGGCCTGCGCGGTCTATTTTGTTCCACTTCGTACAAAACCCTTGACCGATTGATTTTGTCCTAAGTAGTACGAAACCATGTTGCAGCAAGGCAGACCTTTTAGGCTCGGCACCCGGGTCCGCCGGGTCCGCCGGGTCCGCCGGGTCGCCGTCGCAGCGCTGATCAATCTCTGCCTGCTGGCTCCCGCGTCGATCTCGGCCGGGCCCGCGACTGTCGCGGCGGTGCCGCGTCCGGACGGCGCGCGCGATTTCGATTTCGAGATCGGGCGCTGGAAGACGGATCTGCGGCGGCTGAAACGTCCGCTGTCCAATTCTCGGGAGTGGGTCTCCTATTCCGGAACGACGAAGGTCACCGCCCTCTGGGGCGGCAAGGCCAATCTGGTCGAGCTCGACGTCGACGGACCCGCCGGCCGGATCCGGGCCCTCTCGCTGAGGCTCTACGATCCGGAAACCCGCGAATGGAGCCTGAACTTCGCCAGCAGCGCGGGCGGCGGGCTCGCGCTGCCCTCGGTCGGCGGCTTCCGCGAAGGCCGAGGCGAATTCTACAATCAGGAGACGATCGGAGGACGCACCGTGCTGGTCCGCTTCGTGATATCCGACATCAAGCCCGATTCGGTCCGCTTCGAGCAGGCTTTTTCGGCGGACGGCGGCCGTAGCTGGGAGGTCAATTGGATCGCCCTCGACACCCGCCTGCCCGAGCAGACCGGCTGACGGCCGGCCTGGTCGCACGCTCCTTCCGTCTTCGGTGCCTGCCGGTTATGCCGTCCGTCTAACGCGGAGACGGCCATGAGATATTCCCACCTGCTCGCGACGCTCTCGCTGGCTCTGTCCGCACCGGCCGCCGCGGAGCCCGCCGCGCCGCCGCACAAGGCGTTCCTGGCGCTTCGGGTCAGCGACGCGGAGGCGTCGGCGGGCTGGTATTCCCGGATCTTCGACCTCAGCCTCGCCGCCCGATACTCGACCGACCGCTATGAGCAGCGGATCCTCCACGGCGAAGGGCTGATCGTCGAGCTCATCCAGCTGAAGACGGGCATGGCGCCCAGTGACCCCACCGGGCTCGGCTTCATGAAAGGCGGCTATGTCGTCGGGGATTTCGACGGCAAGATCCGGCGCTGGCGGGCCGCCGGGGTGACGTTCCTCGGGCGGATCATCTACGACGACAAGCTGAAGTTGAATGCCGCCGCCTTGAAGGATCCCGACGGCAACATGATCCAGATCTACGGGCGCAGCGCCGAAGCCGCGCCCAAGCCCTAGCGCCCGAGCATCGCCTCGGGCCTGACGACCCGGTCGAATGTCTCCTCGTCGACCAGCCCGAGCTCCAGTCCCGCCTCCTTGAGGGTCAGGCCCTTCTTGTGGGCGTGCTTGGCGATATTGGCGGCATTGTCGTAGCCTATCTCGGGCGCAAGCGCCGTCACCAGCATCAGCGAGCGGTTCATCAGATCGGCGATCCGGGCCTCGTCCGGCTCGAGGCCGTCGAGGGTGCGCTCGGTGAAGCTCTCGATGCCGGTCGCGAGCAGGTCGATCGAGCGGAGCACGTTGGCGGCGATGACCGGCTTGAACACGTTCAGCTCGAGATGCCCCTGAAGGCCGCCGACGGTGACCGCGACGTGATTGCCCATCACCTGGGCGGCGACCATGGTCAGCATCTCGGCCTGGGTCGGGTTGACCTTGCCGGGCATGATCGAGCTTCCCGGCTCGTTCTCGGGAAGCTTCAGTTCGCCCAGGCCGCAGCGCGGGCCCGAGCCCATCAGGCGGATGTCGTTGGCGATCTTGGTCAGCGACACGGCGACGACGTTGAGCACGCCCGACAGCTCGACCAGACTGTCATGGGCGCCGAGCGCCTCGAATTTGTTGGGCGCGCTGGTGAAGCGCAGCTTGGTGAGCTTCGCGACCTCGGCCGCGAAGGCGTCGGCGAAGCCGGCGGGCGCATTGAGGCCGGTGCCGACGGCGGTCCCGCCCTGGGCGAGCTGGAGGATTCTCGGCTGAACGCCGCGAAGCCGCTCGATCCCCGCCTCGATCTGCGCCGCATAGCCGGAGAATTCCTGGCCGAGGGTCAGCGGAGTCGCGTCCTGGAGGTGGGTCCGGCCGATCTTGACGATCCGGTCCCACGACGCCGCCTGCGCCGCCAGCCGGCGGTGCATCGCCTGGAGCGCCGGGATCAGCCGGGCCTCGACCGCCCGCGCCGCGGCGATGTGCATCGCGGTCGGGAAGCTGTCGTTGGAGGACTGGCCCTTGTTGACGTGATCGTTGGGGTGGACCGGGCTCTTGCCGCCGCGATTGCCGGTGAGGATCTCGTTGGCGCGGCCGGCGATCACCTCGTTGGCGTTCATGTTGGACTGGGTCCCGGACCCCGTCTGCCAGATGACCAGGGGAAACTGGTCGTCGTGCATCCCGCCGGCGACTTCGCCCGCCGCCTGCTGGACCGCCTCGGCGAGCTCGGCGTCGAGGCCGCCGATCCGCGCGTTCACCCGCGCCGCCGCCTGCTTGACGAAGCCCAGGGCATGGACGATCTCGACCGGCATCGTCTCGCGCGGTCCGAACGGGAAATTCTGGATCGAACGCTGCGTCTGGGCGCCCCAATAAGCGTCGCCGGGGACGTCGATCGGTCCGAAGCTGTCGGTCTCGGTGCGGGCGGTGGCGGTGGAGATCATGAGGGGCCTTTAGCGGCGGGAACTGCGCGCGTCACGCGGGGAAAGATCCGTCGCCCGTAGGGCCGGGCTTCGCTTGAAACCCGTTTCCATCCCGCCGGCCGCGCGATATCCGTAGCGGCGCTACTTGTCCTGTCGGAGGCTGCCAGCATGCGCCGCAAATGGATCTGGACCGGCGCGAAGGTGGCTGCGGCGGGCATCCTGATAATCGCTGCCACGGCTTTGGCTTACGGAGCGGACGGCTATTTCGACGCCCGACGAGATGCGCGCCGCCTCGGACCTCGGGCCGACGGGCTGATGGCGCAGGGCCGCGGCGGGGAAGGATTGGGCCCCGGCCGGCTCGAGCAGCTCCTGCTGGTCGAGGATCCCGGGTTCGAGGCACATTCGGGGGTCGACTTCTCCACCCCCGGAGCGGGCTTGACCTCCTTGACCCAGTCGCTCGGCAAGCGCGTCGGCTTCGCCAGCTTCCGTCCGGGGGTGAGGAAGATCCGCCTGATCGGCTACGCGCTGGGATTGGAACGAAGCCTGACCAAGGCTCAGATCGTAGCTCTCTACCTCGACACCGTGGAAATGGGACGCGGCCCGAACGGGCGGATGGTCGGCTTCTACGAAGCAAGCCGCCATATCTACGGCCGCCCGCCGCACCTCCTGACCGAAGCCGAGTTTTTGGCCCTCGTGGCCGTTCCGATCGCGCCCCGGATGTTCGACCTGCAGAAGCCGAATGAGGCTCTTCGCACCCGCCGCGCCCGCATCCAGCGCCTGATCGGCGGACAATGCCGACCCACAGGTCTCCGCGACGTCTGGCTGGAAGGCTGCGCAAGCCCTTCGGCTCAACCTTTCCAGCCTCGTTGAATATTGTTTGCCCGAGCCGCCCTGCGCCGGACGACCGCGTCACTTCTTCCGGCTGAAGTCCACCGACACGACGTTCGAGCCGTCCTCGACCGGCTCGATCGCGGGCGGGTCGTTCTCGGCCGCTTCATGCGCCTGCATCCCGCCTTCGTCGGCACTGGCCTGGAACTGGAGGGCGAAGTTGACCGCCGGATCGACGAAGCCGGTGATCGCCGAGAAGGGGATGACCAGCCGCGCCGGCGCCTGGTTGAAGCTCAGCCCGACCTCGAAGCCGTCCTCGCCCACCTTCAGATCCCAGAAGCGGTTCTGGATGACGATCGTCATCTCGTCCGGAAAGCGCTCGGAGAGGTGCCGCGGAATGTCGACTCCGGTCGCGCCGGTCTTGAAGGTGATGTAGAAATGATGCTCGCCCGGCAGCCGGCCGGTGGTCTCGACCTCGCCCAGCACACGGCCGACGACGGCGCGCAGGGCCTCCTGCACGATCTCGTCGTAGGGAATCAGGCTGTCGGGAGTCTCGCCTTGCATGGCCCCTCTGGTAAACCACCGCCGCTTCGGGTCAAGGCGAGTTGAACCGAGCTGCAAGGAGCCGCCATGCCGATCGACGCCACCCGCCCCTATGACGAGACCAACGTCTTCGCCCGGATCCTGCGCGGCGAGATCCCTTCGAAGCCGGTTTACGAAGACGAATTCGCGCTCGCCTTCCACGACATCGCCCCGGCCGCGCCGGTCCATATCCTCGTCATCCCGAAGGGCGCCTACGTTTCCTGGGACGATTTCTCCGAGCGCGGCTCGGCCGAGGAGATTGCGGGGTTCGTCCGCGCCGTCGGCCATGTCGCGCGAAGCGAGGGTCTGGTCGCACCGGGGTATCGCCTGCTCGCCAATGTCGGCATGCATTCGGGCCAGGAAGTGCCGCATCTCCATGTCCACCTGTTCGGCGGTCGACCGCTGGGCCCGATGCTGGCGCGGTGATTCCCCTCCCTGCAAGAGAGGGGCCGGGGGTGAAATCGGTTGCGCCTCCAGCCTCAGCCGCTAGGCTGCGCGGCAAAACAAACAAGCGTCAAAGGGGATAGTGAATGGCGACTGCGGCACCCAACGGCTTTCTTGCGCGCATCCTCGCGCGCAAGACCGTCGAGATGGTTCAGGAGGAGACGAGGACGAGCGAGCTCAAGCGCTCGCTCGGCGCCTGGAACCTGGTCTTCCTCGGCATCGGCTGCATCATCGGCGCGGGCATCTTCGTCCGCACCGGCAACGCCGCGGCGCTCCATGCCGGTCCGGCGGTGCTCATCGCCTACGCCATCGCCGGTATCGTCTGCGCCTTCGCCGGCCTGTGCTATGCCGAGCTCGCCTCGACGCTTCCGGTTTCCGGCTCCGCCTACACCTACAGCTACGCCACCATCGGCGAGTTCGCCGCCTGGATCATGGGCGCTCTGCTCCTGCTCGAATACGGCCTCGCCGCGTCGGTCGTCGCGGTCGGCTGGTCGGGCTATATGGTGAGCCTGCTCGGGGATATCGGCATCCATATCCCGGTCGCGCTCACCGGGCCCATGGGGCATCATCTGCAGAAGGACGGCGTCGACGTCCTGGTGAATGGGGCGCCGGTCGTCTTCGCCTTCAACCTCCCGGCCTTCCTGGTCTGCGCCTGCCTCGCCCTTCTGCTCTGCCTGGGCGTTTCCGAGAGCGCGAAGTTCAACAATGCGATCGTCGCCATCAAGGTCACCGTGCTGGTCGCCTTCATCCTCGTCGGCGGCTTCATCATCCTTTCGAACCTGCCGGCCTACACGCCCAATTGGGACCCCTTCATCCCCGAGCCGACCGGCAAGGACGGCGAGTTCGGCTGGAGCGGAATCCTCCGCGCCGCCTCGATCGTCTTCTTCGCCTATATCGGCTTCGAGGCGGTCTCGACGGCCGGCCAGGAAGCCAAGGACCCGGGCAAGGACATGCCGTTCGGGATCATCGGCAGCCTCGTCGCCTGCACGATCATCTACATCCTGGTGTCGATCGTGCTGACCATGATCGTCCCCTACAACAGCCTGAACGTGCCCGATCCGGTCGCGGTCGCGGTCGACGCCTTCGGGCCGCAATGGGCCTGGTTCGCCAAGACGGTGAAGGTCGGCGCGATCATCGGCCTGACCTCGGTCATCCTCGTCCTGATGTACGGCCAGACCCGGATCTTCTACACCATGGCCCGCGACGGCCTGCTTCCCAAGGTGTTCGCCCGGGTCCATCCGAAGTTCCGCACGCCCTGGATCAACACCCTGCTGGTCGGCATCATCGTCGCCTTCGCCGCCGGCTTCTTCGACATCAACAGCCTCGGCGACATGACCTCGGTCGGCACGCTCGCCGCCTTCGCGGTCGTCTGCCTGTCGGTGATCTGGCTTCGCCGGACCCACCCGGAGATCCCGCGCGGCTATCGCGTGCCGCTCTATCCGGTCGTGCCGATCCTCGGCATCGCCTCCTGCCTGTGGCTGATCACCACCGTCCCGACCTACGTGCTGATCATCTTCGCCTGGTACACCCTGGCGATGATCATCCTCTACTTCGTCTACGGGATGCACAATTCGGAGGTGCACAAGGGCCGCACGGTCATGGCGGACGGCGATCTTCCGATCTTCCCGGAAGACGCTCCGACCGGGCCGGACGGAGAGCCGACGATCCGGCCGTAAAGTAGCAAATTCCTCCCCTGCATTTGCAGGGGAGGGGGACCATGCGAAGCATGGTGGAGGGGCCTTTTCTGAGTCCGAAGAACCCCTCCACCGCGCTCCGCGCGGTCCCCCTCCCCGCGAACTCGCGGGGAGGAATCAGGCGCCCAGCCGCTCTTCCACCAGCGCCTTCAGATCCGCTTCCGGCCTTGCGCCGTAATGGGAGATGACCTCGGCCGCGGCGATCGCGCCCATGCGCAGGCTCTCGAGGTTCGAGCGTCCCTGCGCGCGGCCGGCGAGGAAGCCGGCGGCGAACAGGTCGCCCGCCCCGGTCGTGTCGACGATCCGCTCGACCGGCTCCGCCGGCACCTCGACCCTTTCGCCGGCCTCGACCGCGACCGCGCCCTGCTCGCCGCGGGTGACGACAAGCACGGGCACCCGCGCCGCCGTCGCCGCGACCGCCGCGTCGAAACCCTCTTCGCCGGTCAGCGAAACGATCTCGGCCTCGTTGGCGAAGAGGATGTCGAGCCGGCCGCTGTCGATCAGGGCGTTGAAGCTGTCGCGGTGGCGCTCGATGCAGAAGCTGTCGGAGAGGGTGAAGGCGATCTGGCCGCCGGCCGCGCGGCTGATGCCGATCGCCCGCTCCATCGCCGCCCTCGGCACTTCCGGATCCCACAGATAGCCTTCGAGATAGAGGATCTTGGCGCGCTCGAGCTGGGCCTCGTCGAGCGCCTCGCTGCTCAGATTCTGGGCGGCGCCGAGGAAGGTGTTCATCGTCCGCTGGGCGTCCGGGGTGACGAGGACGAGCGAGCGCGCGGTCGGCGCCTCGGACTGCGGCCGGGCCGGGGTGGTGAACTCGACTCCGATCGAGCTGACGTCATGGCGGTAGACCTCGCCCAATTGGTCGTCGGCGACCTGGCCGATGAAGCCGGCGCGGCCGCCCAGCATCGCCACGCCCGCCGCGGTATTGCCGGCCGAGCCGCCGCTGATTTCGCGCCCCGGTCCCATCCGCCCGTAGAGGCGGGTCGCCTCCTCGGCGTCGATCAGGCGCATCGAGCCCTTGTCGAGCCCCTCCCGGGCGAGGAAATCGTCGTCGGTCGCCGCGATCACGTCGACGATGGCGTTGCCGATGCAAAGGACGTCGAGGCTCTTGTCGGTCACGTCATTCTCTTCTGCTGGGAAAGGAGCGGCGGCCCTAGCCGGGCGCCGCGCCGCGCGTCAATTGCGCCGAGGCGAGGCAAGGGCGGGCCGGGTGGGCGAAACTCCGCGTGGCCCTCGCGGCGGCGCTGCGCCACTCTGGGGCGAGGACAGGGAGGGCACATGGCGGGGCAGGGAAGATTATGGCTGGGCGTCCTGCTGCTCCTCGGCGGCTGCGCCGCCAAGACCGAGCGGCCCGCGCCCGCGGCGACAAGGGCGCCGCCGCAGCGCGTCGTCCCCTACAATTCGACCGGCCTCGAGAATGTCGTCGGCCGCACCGCCCGGATGCTCGAGGCCCAGTTTGGCAAGCCCAGCCTCGACGTCCGCGAGGGCCCGGCGCGCAAGCTCCAGTTCGCCGGTCCCGCCTGCGTCCTCGATGCCTATCTCTACCCGCCCAAGGGCGGCGGCGAGCCGATCGTCACCCATATCGACGCGAGGCTCCGCGACGGGCGGGACCTCGACCCGGCGAGCTGCGTCGTCGCCCTGGGGAGGCGGTAGGTGAGATAATCCTCCCCGAGATTTCTCGGGGAGGGGGACCAGCCGAAGGCTGGTGGAGGGGTTCTTCCAAAGCTTGAAGAGCCCCTCCACCGCGCTACGCGCGGTCCCCCTCCCCCGGAAATCCGGGGGAGGATTTCAATCTCGCCAACCCCCATGCCGCCGCCTCCGCGACCACCGGATCCTCGTCCGCCATCAGCCGCTCCAACGCCGCAGCCAGCTCCGGCAGTCCGCTGTTCCCCGCCGCGATCGCCGCGTTGCGCACCATCCGCCCGCGCCCGATCCGCTTGATCGGCGATCCGGCGAAAACTTTGCGGAAGCCCGCATCGTCCAGCGCCAGCAGGTCCGCCAGCCTCGGCGCCGCCAGCTCGGCGCGCGGCAGGAACGCCCGGTTCGCCCGCGCCGAATCGGCGAAGCGGTTCCAGGGGCAGACGGCGAGGCAATCGTCGCAGCCGTAGATGCGGTTGCCGATCGCGGTGCGATATTCGTGCGGGATCGGCCCGGCATGCTCGATCGTGAGATAGGAGATGCACTTGCGTGCATCGACCTGGCCGGGGGCGACGATCGCGCCGGTCGGGCAGGCGGTGATGCAGCGCGTGCACGTGCCGCAATGCTCGGTCGCGGGGGCGTCGGGCGCGAGGTCGAGCGTGGTGTAGATGACGCCGAGGAACAGCCAATTGCCATGCTCGCGGCTGAGCAAATTGCTGTGCTTGCCCTGCCAGCCGATCCCGGCCGCGGCGGAAAGCGGCTTTTCCATCACCGGGGCGGTGTCGACGAAGACCTTGAGCTGGCACCCCGCGCCGTCGGCGAGCCAGCGGCCCATCGCCTTGAGCGCTTTCTTGACCACCTTGTGATAGTCGGACCCTTGCGCATAGACCGAGATGCGGCCGCGGTCGGTAGCGTTCTCCAGTGCCATCGGGTCGGTGGCGGGGGCGTAGCTCATCGCGAGGGCGATCACCGAGCGCGCGTCGGGCCATAGGCCGTTGGGGCTGGCGCGTTGCTCGGCGCGGTCCTCGATCCAGCCCATTTCGCCATGATGTCCGGAGGCGATCCATTGTCGCAGGCGGTCGCCCGCTTCGGGCGCGGCGTCGGCGCGCGCGATGCCGCAGGCGACGAAACCGAGCTCGGCGGCCTTCGCCTTTATTGATTGTTTCAGATCATCACCGGTAAGCACATGCGCTCAATAGACCGTTCGCAGCCCGTTTTGCGACCTTAGAAAGAGACGACGTGCACCTTCACGCCCCCGACCTCGCCGCCCAGGCGCATGGGCTGGTCAAGGATTTTGACGGCAAGCGCGCGGTTGACGGGGTCAGCCTGACCGTGCCGACGGGCAGCATCAGCGGCATCCTTGGCCCCAACGGCGCGGGCAAGACCACGACCATCCGCATGCTGCTGGGCATCATCGACCCGAGCGAGGGGACGCGCCGCCTGCTCGGCCGCGAACGCCCCCTCGAGGCGGCGCGCGAGGTCGGCTACCTTCCCGAAGCGCGCGGCCTTTATCCGGCGATGCAGGTGGTCGAGGCGATTGCCTTCATGGGCGCGCTGCGCGGCCTGCCCATCGCGACGGGGCGGCGGCGCGCGGTCGAACTGCTCGAGGGCCGCGGCTTCGGCGACTGGGCCAAGCGCCCGATCCGCACCCTGTCCAAGGGCATGGCGCAGACCGTGCAACTGCTCGGCACGATGGTCCACCGCCCGCGCCTGCTGGTGCTCGACGAGCCCTTTTCGGGGCTCGACGCGATCAACCAGGAAAAGCTCGAGCAACTCATCCGCGACCAAGCCGCGGCGGGGACGACGGTCATCTTCTCGACCCACGTCATCGCCCATGCCGAGCGCCTGTGCGAGCGGGTCGCGATCATCGCCGAGGGCAAGGTGGCGTTCGAGGGCCGCGTCGACGAGGCGCGCGACCGCCTGCGTCCGATCGTCCACCTTCGCACCCGCGCCGACGACGGGCCGTGGCGCGCCGCCTTGCCCGCCGATGCCACGCGGATCGGCGGCGAGTGGCGCTTCGAGCTTCCGCACGGCGGGCCCGAGCCGCTGCTCAAGGCGCTGCTCGACGGCAATGCCGGGGTCGAGACCCTAAGCATCGAGCGGCCCGGCCTCCACGACGCCTTCATCGCCATTGCCGGCGCCGCCGCGGCGCGCGAGATGGTCCAATCGCCGCCGCAGGAGCAGGCATGAGCTTTCCCGAAACGCTTCGCGCCGCCTTCGTCATCGCGCGCCGCGACTTTACCGCGACGGTCTTCAGCAAGACCTTCCTGTTCTTCCTGCTCGGCCCCCTCTTCCCGATCGTCATGGCGGTGATGTTCGGCGGGATCGGCGAGCGCATCGACGCCGGGCGGGCAACCGCCGAGGTCGCGGTGCTGTCCTCCCCCGCCGACTTCGCCGCCATCAGCGCCGCACGCGAGCGCCTGTCGCCGCTGGCGGGGGAACGGCCGTTCGTCGCCCTCTCGCGGGTCGAACCGGCCCGCGACATCAACCGGCAGCGCACCCTCCTGCTCAACGATCCCAAGGTCGAGCGTATCGGCGTGCTCGAGGGCGGTCTCGCCCGCCCCCACTTCACCGGCGCGGTCAAGGCCAATGGCCAGACCGTCCGCCAGCTCGGCCTGTTCGTCGACGAAGGGCGGCGCATCGCGGCAGGCGTCGCCTTGCCCGCGGGGCCGGCGATGACCGTGACGCTGGCCGATAATTCCTCCGCCACCTTGTCGAGCGGGCGGCAGCTCGTGGCGCGCGGCGGCCAGACCATCCTGTTCGTGCTGACGATCCTGCTTGCCGGCATGCTGTTGTCGCAGCTGATCGAGGAGAAATCGAACAAGGTGATCGAGATCCTCGCCGCGGCGGTGCCGGTCGACGCCATCTTCCTCGGCAAATTGTTCGCCATGCTCGCGATGTCGCTCGTCGGTATTCTCGTGTGGACCAGCGCCGGCGCCGCGGCGATCGCTTATTGGGCGGGCGGTGGCCTCGCCGCCTTGCCCACGCCGGCGATCGGCTGGCCGATCTTCCTGGCCCTCGTGCTGCTCTATTTCGCGATGAGCTATTTGCTCATCGGCGGGGTATTCCTCGGCATCGGCGGACAGGCGTCGACGGTGCGCGAAGTACAGACG
>JBEVDE010000410.1:0-18195 GCA_040514175.1 Allosphingosinicella sp.
AGCTGAGGAAGCTGCGGACCTTGTCGGCGACCTCGTTCTTGTTGGTGATGTTGCGCCGCCGCTTGGAGGTCGAGGCGACGATTCCGGCCTTCAACTGCTCGCGCCGCTCGTTGAGCGCCTTCACCCGCTTCGCCATCGGGTCCTTGACCGTGGTGGCGGCGTAGATGGCGACGAGCACGGCGAAGGTGGCGATGGCGGCCATGAAGGTCGCCACCATCACCACGTCGATCCCCATCACGGTCGGTCCGGTTGCCGGTACTGTCATCTCAAACCGTCCCTAGATCTCGAAGTCGACCATCTTGGCCATGATGAACACGCCTATCCCCATCCAGACCAGCCCGCCGGCGCCCGCGATCATCAGCCGCTCGTCGACGAAGAAGGTCTGCATATATTTGCCGTTGATGAACCAGATCAGCAGGAAGACGATGAAGGGCAGGGAGCCGACGATCCAGGCCGAGGCCTTGGATTCGGACGACATCGCCTTGATCTTGAGCTTCATCTGGGCCCGCTTCCTCAGCACGTCGGCGAGGTTGGCGAGGGTTTCGGCGAGATTGCCGCCGGTCTCGCGCTGGATGGCGAGGGTGATGACGAAGAACTGGAACTCGGGCGTGCCGAGCCGGTCGGCGACGTCCTGGAGCGCCGCTTCCATCGTCCGGCCGATCTTCATCTTGTCGGAGACGGTGCGGAACTCGTCGCCGATCGCGCCGGGAAGTTCGTCGGCGACGATTCCCAGGGTCTCCGAGATGGGAAGGCCGGAGCGAAGGCCGCGGACCATCAGTTCGATGGCGTCCGGGAAGCGGGCGGTGAACTTGCCGACCCGGCGCTTGATCAGCTTGCTGACGATCTTGTGCGGCAGGCCGATTCCAACAAAGAGGCCGACCATCACGGCGAGGAGCAGCGGCAGCCCCTTGGCGATCAGAAGTCCGCTGAGCACCACGAAGAGGCCGAGCGAGACGAGGCCGTATTGAGCCAGGGTCCAGGTCCGCCCGGTCTGCTGCAGCCGGCGGCGGAAGAGAGCGGGATTGGGGATCAGTCGCTGCGCCAGCCCGTCCATCTTGGTCTGGTTGCGGGTCTGGAGGATGCGCTTGAGCTGCGCCTGGGCGGCGACCTCGTTCGACTTGCTGTGGCGCTCGCGGACGCTCTCGAGGCGCCGGTTCTGCGCTTTCGAGACGTTGGGGCCGCCCATGGCGAAGATCATCAAAGCGAGCACGACCAGAACGCCGCCGCCAAGCATCAGGATCGGAAAGCTCAGCACATGCTGCTCCTATTCCATGCGCCGGCGGGTCCGCCGGCGCCCGTTCATGCCGTCGCCGGCTTCGGCTTCTTCGCGACGAGGCCCTTGAGATTGAGCTTGTCGAGCAGCGATTTCGAGCCGTCCTTCACGGGCGCGGCGCCGCCTTCGCTGCCCTCGACGGTCGAGGTGGTGAGCGACACCAGCTGCGCCAGCGGGCCGCTGACCCGCGAGGCCGTCGCCACCTTGGCGAAGGGCTGGCCGAGCTTGGCCGCCTGCGCCGCCGCCTTCGGCTCGAAGGGGATGACGATGTCGACCGAACGCTCGATCGACTGCTCGAAATCCTTGCGGCTGATTTCCTGCGCTCCGGACGGAACCCGGTTGGCGACGACGAGCACCTTGGCCTGGGGCGCATTGGCCTTGAGCCAGCTCAGCACGCGTATCGCATCGCGCGTCGCGGCGAGGGTGAACTCGACGGTGACG
Organism: Allosphingosinicella sp.; assembly: GCA_040514175.1. Classification (GTDB taxonomy): domain Bacteria; phylum Pseudomonadota; class Alphaproteobacteria; order Sphingomonadales; family Sphingomonadaceae; genus Allosphingosinicella. Next base: position 1,715 of record JBEVDE010000410.1, read on the forward strand.
ATGGCGACATGGAGGTCCTGGACGAGGTGCGGGTGCTGGATCAGCATCGAGCGCGGCAGGTCGAGCACCGTGCTCTCGAAGGCGTTGCGAAGCTCTTCCTGAAGCTGGAAGAAGGCGGTGCCGTCGTTCAGCAGGGGCTGGTTGAGCGGCGCTTCGGCGGAGAGCACGCAGAGCTTCTCGTTCGCCCGGACCATCGCCCGCTCGATGAACAGGCCGTCGATCCGGCTCGGATTCTCGATCGCGTCGGTCAGGCCGCGGCCCGGCTCGAGATCGAGCGCGAGAGCGCCCGTTCCGAAATGGATGTCGAGGTCGAGCAGAGCCGTCGAGCGGCCCGCCTTGTCGCCCATCAGCCAGGCCAGCGACGTCGCCAGCGTGGAGGCGCCGACTCCGCCGCGAACGCCGATCACCGCCGCCATGACGTGCGGCTTCTCGCTCGCCGTCTCATTGACCCGTGGGCCGGAGATGGTGAGCTGGGCATGGGCAAAGGAATCGCGCAGCTGGTCGGGGGTGAAGGGCTTGAGCAGATAATCCTGGAGGCCCGAGGCGACGAGATCGCGGTAGAGGCGGACGTCGTTGACCTGGCCGGCGGCGATCACCACCGTGCCGGGCTCGCAGACTTCCGCAAGCGCGTTGATGTCGTTGAGCGGGTCGCCCGATTCGGAGAGGTCGACGAACAGGATCGACGGGCTGGCCGAGACCGACAGGGTCTGGACGGCGTTGCGAAGCCCGCCCTTGTTGACCTTCTCCGGGGCCCAGCCATGCTCGACCGCGATCGGCCGAAGCATCTCGGCGGTGGCGTCGTCGCAGACGAAGGCGCTGAAGGGATCGCGAAGCGCAGCGGCGCGAGATGCGTTGAATGGCGCGTTCATCTAATTACCCCTGGTGTTGACTTCGGTGAGGCCCTTGGTCCCGGTCGGCTGGCTCTGCCGGTAGAAGCGGATCGCCTTCGACGAGGTATGGGCGTCGGTGACGACGCTGCCGTGCTGACCGAGGACGAGGTCGTTCGGATCGGCGATCATCGCGGCGAGGTTGGAGTTGACCGCGCAGCCGTAATTGGACGAGGTCGAGCTCGGCCCGCGCTCCCGGTCGTAATTGGGGCAGTTGGGCACGCTCGCCGTGGTGCGGCTGACGATCACCCGCACCGCGCCCATCGGCACGTCGCCTTCGAGGATCGGAGCCCCGGGGCTCACGAACAGCCCGTAGGCGGCCGCGACGTTGGCGACGTCGTGCCGGCCCGGGCTGGTGCCGCGGTCGACGAAGACATGGTCGCCATAGCCCAGGCCGAGCGAGTCGAACCAGGAATTGAGCCGGCCGATGTCGGCGTCGCTGAGCCCGCCATTGTCGGCGAGGTCGAGCAGATAGTCGGTTCGCTGGACGACCGGCTGGTTGAGCGAATCGAGGCCCCGGCTCGCGTCGTGCCGTTCACGCGGCGGCTTCTTGGCGAAAGCCGCGGAAGGGAGGGCCAGAGCGGCGCCGATCGCGACGACGGCGGCGAGAGACTTGGTGCGTGCCATGATCACGTCCTTTCGATCGGTCAGAAGCTGAAGCCGGGAGTGGCGGAAGCGGTTTGCGGCCGGGTCGCCTTGGCGCTGGCCTCGGCCCGGCGCGGCTGCGCCGGGGCCGGAAGCTGCCGGACGGGCGCGCTCGCCACGCCGCCCATGCCCGGGCTCGCGCTTTGCGAGGGGGCCATGGTCGGTCCCGGGCGGGGCACGGGCTTGTTATACTCGCTGGTGCCCAGCATCACCCGCTCCGCCGTGGTGGAGCTCCGGAAACCGTCGGTCGGAAGCGCGATCTGGCTCGCGTTGACCGGCTTCACCAGATAGGGCGTCACCACGATCACCAGCTCGGTTTCGTTGCGACGGAAGCTGGTCGAACGGAACAGCGCGCCGATGATCGGCAGATTGCCGAGGACGGGCGCTTTCTCGATGCTGTTGCTGCTGCTGTTGCGGAGCAGGCCGCCGATCATGAAGCTCTGGCCGGAGCCGAGCTCGACCGTGGTCTCCACCCGGCGCGTGGTCAGCGACGGGACGCGGAAACCGTTGATCTGGATCGCGCCCTCGTCGGAAAGCTCCGACACTTCCGGGCGCACCCGCATCGAGATGCGGCCGCCTTCGAGCACATAGGGCGTGAAGGCGAGGCTTACGCCATATTGCTTGAACTCGATCGCCGTGCCGTTGATTCCGTTCGAGGACGGGATGGGAAACTCGCCGCCGGCGAGGAAGCTGGCGGTCTCGCCCGACAAAGCGACGAGATTGGGCTCGGCGAGCGTATGCACCTTGCCGTCCGTTTCGGCGAGGTCGAGCGCTCCGAGAATGTCGACTCCGAGAAGCTTGCCGGCGCCGAAGAGGGTGGAGCCGACCGCGCCTGGAACGACCGCGCTGATCCCGCCGCTCGATTCGGTCCCCGTGCCGATCGGCCCGCCCGGGGTCCAGAGCGGGCTGATGGTGCGGCCCTGGCCGAGGCCGAACTTGAAGCCTCCGGTCGAGTCGGCCGAGGCGAGATTGACGCCGATGTCGCGGGCGAGCGAGCGGCTCACCTCGGCGATCCGAACCTGAAGCAGGACCTGCAGCGGAGTCGCGGTCTTGAGGCGGTTGACCGTCAGCACCTTGAGCATGGCGCCGGGCGCGGTCACGTCGATGCCGGGATTGAGCATGGTCTTGACCAGAGTCTCGACCTGAGCGCTCTCGGCCGGCGAGGAGACGGTGCCGTTCAGCACCGCGAGCTGGCCGACATGGGTGACCGAGATGTCGGAATCGGGCATCGCCGCCCTCAGCATCTGGTCGACCGAGCTGATGTTCTGGCTGACCCGGACATGGGCGCCCCAGACGACCGAGCCGTCGGCGGCGGTGGCGATCACCGTGGCCTCGCCTTCGCCCTTGCCGAACAGGCCGAGCTGGCGCGGGCTGGTGACGTTGACGTCCGCCACGCCCGGGTTCGACGTCCAGACGTCGGCCACGCTCCTCGGCAGCGAGACGACCTCGCCTTCGCCGACCGACAGCAGCACCTTGTTGGAGGGCCGGTAGGTCCCCGCGGAGGGCGGGGCGGCAATCGCCTGGCTCGGCACCACCGTGGTGACGCTGGCGGCGAGGACCGCGAAGATCGCGGTGCTGACCGTCGCTCGGCGCATCATGTTCAGCTTTGTCATCTTATTTGGCTCCGACCGGAACGATGGTGACGGCATTGCCGCGGGACACCCGAACGACGGGGCCCGTGGGGGTGGCGGAGGCGCCGGCGGGCGCCTTGCCCGAGGCGGCGAGGGCCATTGCGGTGAGGGCGTCCGCAATCTTGTCGTCGGGTGACGAGGTTTTCCCTTTGCCGCTGCCGGGGACGGTGCTGCGCTGGAAACGCGAGACATCCGATCCGGTCGTGTAAGTGGACGCGCCGTCGGCCGGCTGGTTGGCGATGGCGAGCAGCATCCGGCGCTCCGCTTTGGGATCGTCGGTCTGCGGCACCTTCACCTCGCCCGAGGCGATGGCCCGCTCGAGCTCGGCCGAATTGTCGGCGAGTGAGCGAAGCGACAGCGACAGGTCGCCGATCCTCTGGGCGACCGCGATCTTCTCGGCGATCTTGGGGGTCGCTTCGAGCGTGACCATGGAGAAGCGCTGGACGACCGCTTTGCCGTCCTCGCCCTTCGCGTCCATCCGCTGATCGGTGGCGAGCACGCGGACGTTGCGCATCACCGTCTCGGAGACCTTGAGCGGAACTCCGTCGCCGCCGCCGGCGACATCCTGGGTGAGCACGATGTCGACCCGGTCGCCCGGGAAGACGAAGCCGGCGACGCCGCTGGTCGCGGAGACGGCGACGGTGACGGCGCGCATCCCCGGCCCGAGCGCCGCGGCGAGGAAGCCGCGCTCGCCCGGCTTGATCAGCGAGCCCTGGGTGAAGGGCTGGCCGGCCGTGATCTCGTTGCGGACCACCGTGCCGACGAGGTCGGCCGGGCGCACTCCGGGCTTGCCCTTGATGTAATAAGCGGGCTGGACGAGGCCTTCGGGCCAGCGCTGGAAGCGGAAGGCCTCGGCGTCGATGATGGTGCCGACGGGGAGCGAACGGGTCGCCACCAGCACTTCCGGGCCGGCGGGGACGGCGGGCTTGGCCGAGGCCGAAGGCGCGCCGGCGCCGCTGAACATGTTCTTGGCGGTCACCGCGGTGACGGCCGCCACGATCAGCGCTCCGATCAGCAGCACGAGCTTTTTCACATCCATGACGCCAGTCGCCTCCTAGCCCGCTTCAAATTGCAGGCTCCCATGTCAGACAAATTGGTTAAGAATCCGTTCGCCAATCAGCCAAAAACCGCCGAATGCGATGGCGATGCCGTACGGAATTTCGGGCCGGCCGGCGGCTTTCGCCATCCGGTGCGCGATCAGCATGCACAAGGTCAGCACCCCGCCCGCGAGCGACATGATCACGAACAGCTTCACCACCCCCGCATAAGGCAGCCACAAGGCGACCGCGGCCGCCATCTTGACGTCGCCGCCGCCCATCCCGCCGAAGCGGAAGACGATCGCGAACAGGGCGAAGACCGCCGCCGCGACCGCGATCTGCAGCGCCACGTCCGGCCAGAGGCCGAGGCCGACGCTCCACCAGAAGGGGATCGCGAGGAGGGCGATCGCCCCGTTGAGCCAGTTGGGGATCGTCCGGCTGCGCCAGTCGCAGATCGTCGCCCACAGCATGGCCGCGGCGAGCAAAGCGATGAAAAACCAGGAAAGAGCCCCTTGCATGGGGACCAGGCACTAGACGGAACAGCTTTCGAAACCGTAACCGGCGCCATGACCAGCCCAGCGTTCGACCGCCGTTCCATCCCCGCCGACGCCCGCTTCGGCGAGTGGAGGGCGGCTGACGGCTGGATCTACCGGACCCTGGAGCGGCGGCAGGAGGCGGGGACGAAGCCTCGCGGAAGCCTCCTGTTCGCCGGCGGACGCGGCGACTTCATCGAAAAATATCTCGAGGCGCAGGACTATTGGCGCCGCCGGGGCTGGAACGTCACCGCTTTCGACTGGCGGGGGCAGGGGGGTTCGCAGGGCGATAGGCCGGGCGGCCATCTCGACGGCTTCGAGACTTTGGTCGGAGACCTGGCCGGCCTGATCGAGACCTGGCGGGCGGCGACTCCGGGGCCTCATGCCGTCGTCGCCCATTCGATGGGCGGGCATGTCCTTCTGCGCACCCTCGCCGAACGCCATCCGCCGGTCGACGCCGCCGTTCTGGTCGCGCCGATGCTGATGATCAACAGCGGGCCCATCCCGCCCTTCGCCGCCCAGTGGCTCGCCTCGACCGCCTCGATGTTCGGCTGGAGCGGCCAGCCCGCCTGGCAGCAGCCGTCGCGCGCGCCGCCCGCCGGTTCGCTCCGGCAGGCCAACCTCACCGGCTGCCGCGACCGTTATTCGGACGAGCTCTGGTGGTGGGAGAAGCAGCCGAGCTTCAACCTGGGAGCGCCGAGCTGGGGCTGGCTCAAGGCCGCCTTCGCGTCCTGCGCCGCCCTGACCCCGGCGAGGCTCGGCTCGGTCGAGACCCCGGTGCTTCTGATCGGCGCCGAGCGCGACCGGCTGGTCAGCGCGTCCGCGATCCGCCGCGCCGCCGCGCAGCTTCCCGAAGCCGAGCTGCTGATGCTCAACGAGGCCGCGCACGAGATCCTGCGTGAAGCCGACCCGGTCCGGCTGAAGGCGCTGGCCGCGATCGACTCCTTCCTCGACCGCCACGCCGCCCGATGAGCGTCGATTGGGACATCGCCATCGTCGGCGCCGGCATCGCCGGGGCGAGCCTCGCCGCCGAGGTCGCCGGCCGGGCTTCGGTCCTTCTGCTCGAGGCCGAGGACCAGCCCGGCTACCATTCGACCGGCCGCTCCGCCGCTTTCTGGGCGGAAAGCTATGGCGGCCCCTTCATCCAGCCGCTGACCACCGCCTCGGGACCGTTCCTGGCGGAGCAGGGCTTCCTCCACCCGCGCGGCGCGCTTCACGTCGCCGACGGGGAGGGGCTCGAAGCGCTCGCGGCGGTCGAGACGGAATTCGCGGACCGGGTCGCTTTCGAGCGGCTCGACCGGGCGGCGCTCCAATCCCGGTTGCCCGGCCTGCGCCCCGGCTGGGTGGCGGGCCTGTTCGAGCCGAGCTGCGCCGATATCGACGTCGCCGGCCTGCACGCTTTCTATCTGGCCCGGGCCCGCCGCCACGGCGTCCGTCTGGTGACCGGCGCCGAGGTGCGCGGCCTGGGCGGGGATGGCTCGGGCTGGACGATCGAGACCGGGGCCGGCGCCTTTCGCGTGCGGATCGTCGCCAACGCCGCCGGCGCCTGGGCCGACCGGGTCGCCGCGATGGCCGGCGCCGCGCCGGTCGGCCTCCAGCCCTACCGCCGGACCCTTTCCCAGCTCCGCATCGATCCGCCCGCGCCGGCGGACCTGCCGCTGGTGATCGACGCCCTCGGCCGCTTCTACTTCAAGCCCGAGGCGGGCGGGCGGCTGTGGCTCAGCCCCCATGACGAGACCGCCTGCGACCCCTGCGACGGCGCGCCCGAGGAGCTCGACATCGCCATCGCCATCGACCGCTTCCAGCGGGTGGTCGACTGGACGGTGGAGCGGGTCGAGCGGAGCTGGGCGGGCCTGCGCAGCTTCGCGCCCGACCGCCGCCCCGTCTACGGCTTCGATCCGGGATCGCCGTCATTCTTCTGGTGCGCGGGGCAGGGCGGTTTCGGAATCCAGACCGCTCCGGCGGCGGCGAAGCTTGCGGCCGGCTTGCTGCTCGGGGCCGCCCCGGATCCCGCGCTCGCCGGAATCGATCCGGCGCCTTATTCGCCGATACGCTTCCGCCGGTGAAGCCATATCAGCGCCAGGCAGCGGATCGCCCGCGCCCGCCGTGTCACTGCGTCTGACCCCACAGGTGGCCTCGAACTCGACTTGGGTTGCAAGACAAAACCAAATTCCCATCCACTTCGGAATAATAGTTTTCCATCAAATAGTTCCGGTATCTCAATTCCGCTTGCCCTGGTCTCGCGAAACGGGCAGCTTCGATCCTGGAGGCGTGGTACCCTCCCCCGCCGGGCGTGGTATTCGGCAGGAAAAACAGAAAGTTGCGTTGTGGGGCGTGGGGGGAAGCCGAGTCGTGGGGCGCGCATGGCCTTGGCCGCGCTCATTCTATCGTCCGTATCACTTTTTGCCGGCGCCTTCGCAGGTATCGCTTTCGCGTCGGCCGGCGCCGCTCCGGAGTCGCACGGGCCTCGGCACAAACCGTCCTCCTCAGCTGAAAAAGCAGGCGACCGCGGCTTTCGGGCGGCCGAACGGGTTCTTGCCGAGCTGGTCGATATCAGGCGCACCCAAGGGGAGTATCTGAAGCGGGTCGCCGAGCCGGCGCAACGCGAATCCTGCCGCGCCACGCGCCGCTGCACCTACGACCGCCAATTCGATATCTCGTTCGGCGCCAGATCCAAGGTGGCCTTGCTCTTCTCGCTGGATCTGTCGGACGTCGGAGACATCGCCTGCGATCGCGCCCGCGCGGACAATGGCTGCGACATTTCCGCCATCCTCTACGCGGCCGGAGACGAAGCCTTTCCGCATTGCGTGAGCGTAGCGCCATTGCACCGGGCCGCGGCCTCGCATGGCTGGCGAAAGTATCCGTTCCGCGATCCCGGCGATCGCAAGGTCTTCAGATATAGACATTCGGACGACAGCAATACGTTTTTGTTCATTCGCACTCTTGGCGATTACAGATGTTTCCATAACATCTACGTAGCAAGAATTCCTCCCCTTCAAGACTCCATAAGGAACTAACATGACAGTTCCCCTTTCAACGGCATCCAATACCGCCTTGAGCACGCTTGCGACCGCAGATCATTCGCCAGGTCAGGTACATTACAATCAATTCCGCAACTTTATACTCGCAAGCGACGCAAGGGTTAATGCGTTAAATGCTGCAACTGCGGTGGGACCCACCGGAAAAGCGCAATTAACGAGCTTTACCCTGAATACCAGTACGGTAGCGAGCGCCTCTTTTACCGGAACGGTCGGCACATTTAATATAAGTGTCGGGGCAATAAACATGCTCGCCAGCCCGGCCAGTGCAGCTCTCATGCAGCTGATATTATATCACGAGCTGGCTCATGCTTCGATGGCGGACTTCTATACGACTGCGAATGACAACAGAAGATTCAATCTACAGTCGACCATGCAGACGGATTTCGAAGATCTGAAGTTTCTGCAGTCACAGAGAAGAAACCTGCTCCTCCCGAGCAGTAAGGCAACCCCCGCCGCCATAGCCGCGGCCGAGCTGGCGATAACGCAGCATATCGCAGGATTGCGAACGGATCCGAAAAGTGACCGTACCGCCTATGTCCAGGCGTATATCACCGAAAATTTGAATAACGAGGGACAAGCGGGAATCCGGGCGTGGAACAGTATTCTCGCGGAAGCCGCGCTGGTAGGAGTGGGCGCCACTCAGGCGCAAAAGGACGCGGATCTTGCCCTGAAGATTCGAGCGCTCGCCGCGAGCTATGCGGCTGGTACGATCAACAATCTGGTCATCTTCGATTCTACCGGTAATTTGAGACCGGGTCTAACCGGCAATGCCGACGGCTCCGTCAACCTTACGACCACGAACATCGCCCAGGCCGGCAATTATTACGGAGACGAGCATCCCTCCACCTTCAGCGATGTGAGGATATCGTACCGGCAGAAGCTCGGCGCCGAGGCGGTCAATGACATATTGAGCTTCAGCGTCGTAAACGGTGACGTCGTCCCGTTCAGCATCGATTTCGCCGCTCTCGGCCTGAATCGGGACGCGCACGCCGCTCCCGGCGCTGCCCCCCTGAGCGACGCCGACGTGGTCGCCCGATTGGCGGGGGCGGGCCTCGGTTCGGTGCGCGGGACATTCCGGAACGGTCCGAACGGATGGGCCTATACCTTCGGCCCGACCGCAACCGGCACCACTTCGAGCTGGCATCAGTCTCCGACCAATTCGCCCAGCCCCATCTACACGATCGAGGTTTCGGGCGACGGTACCTTCAGGCGCTACGATCGCCTGGCCGTGAAGGACGCCAACGATAAAGTCGTCGGCTACGAGGACGGATATTTCGATGAGAATGAGGTGTGGCATGGCACGTCGCGCCAAACCACCATCTACGACAGGGATAGTAACGGCAACATCAAGAAGGACGCCAGCGGCGCAGATATCGAACTGGGCCGAATGAACGTCGAAAACGGCCTCACCGTCCAGCGTCTGTACCGGGAGGGCACCCACGAGGTCGTTTCGGTCGACATTAAAATTCCGGGAAATCCGCTTGGGATCGAATTTTCCGATGCAGGCGGCGCTCTTGGAAGTATCCTCGGCTACAGGCTGGCCAAGGGCAATCCGATCGCCGGCGTCTTCTTCTCCGCGGCTCTGAAAACCCTCGGAAACAATCTCGGCGACGTCCTCGACGGGATCATCTCGCCGCGCGATACCTTCGGCAACCAGGCGAACCTGTTCAGCTACGACGTGAGCAGGCCCGGCGTTCCGGTGAGCAACAAAGGAATCGTCGAGACCGCCTTTTCGGAATTCGGCGACGAGTTTCTCACGAACCTGAAGCAGGCGGGCGTCGGCGCGATTTCATCCTTCCTGACCGCGCAGCTCGTTTCGGCGCTGGGCGTGGAAGGATTCGCCGCCGAGCTGACGAATACCGTCGCCGGCACGGTGATCTCGACCATCGTCTCCAACATCGCGGGATTGAACGGCAGTTTCGCCGCGGCGAATCCCTTCGCCAATATCGGCCTCGCCAGCATTCCGACGGCGGTCGGCTCGTTCCTCGGCAACAAGCTCGCCAACGAGGTCATGACCTTCAAGACGGTCGGCGGCCAGATCGGATCGGCGCTCGGCAGCGCGCTCGGGGTGATGGCGATGGGCGCGTTCGTGGCGGGCCTCAAGCTCGGCGGCACGATCGGCGCGCTCGCCGGGCCGCTGGGCGCCCTCGTCGGCGCCTTCGTTGGAACGCTGGTCGGCGGAATGATCGGGTCGCTCTTCGGCGGAACTCCGCGCTCGGGCGCCGACGTCGTCTGGGACGAGGCCAGCGGCCAGTTCGCGGTCGCCAACATCTATTCCCAGAAAGGCGGATCCAAAAAGGCCGCGGAAGGCCTCGCAAGCTCGGTCGCGGGCACCCTCAACACCGTCCTGAGCGCCTCCGGCGCCCGGCTGGAGAACCCGTCCGCCATCCAGAGCGGCAATTACGGAACGAGGATCAGCAACCTGGTTTATCGTCCGACGTCCACCCGGGATAAAGACGCTATCACGGCGACGTTCAAGGGCGACAACGCCATCGGCGATATCATCAACCACGGCGTCAAGCAGGCTCTGCTCGACCCGGACTTCAAGCTTATCGGCGGAAGCGTCTTCGTTAAGCGCGCGATCTATAACACGCTGGATATCTCCACCGGATCGTTCGACATCAGCGCTCTGCTCGGCAACATCGAATCGGCCGAGACCTACGCCTTATATCGCACCTTCTCCTCGGTCATCGGAGCCATGGTCTCCGCCGAGCCGTCCAGCGTCTTCGCGCTCGAAACCGCGCTGACCCTGGCGCGGGCGGACGAGCTGGGCCTGACCCGGCGGGCCCGGAGCGACTGGTTCGGCGGCTTCACCAGCTTCCTGAACGACTGGGGCGCCGTCGCGTCGAAAGTCGGCTTCGCCTACGAGCTGGGCGGCGACGCGGGCGGCCTGTCGCGAGTCATAAGTTCGAGCAGCCAGCAATATTCCGACACGATCGACACCGCCGGCCAGACGACCATCGAAGGGTCCGCAGGCGCCGACACGATCGACCTGCGCACCGGCAAGCTCGCCAACCAGATCGGCTATACGGTCAACGGCCATCTGAACGACGACATCGCCGTTTCGGGCACCGATTTCACCGCCCAGTCCGGCGCTTCGGTCGCCTTCGCCGCCGCCGAGCTGCGCACCAGCGTTTCGGTGACGATCGCCAGTGACGGGGTGGCCGAGGCGGCGGAGAAGTTCGCGGCGCGGCTCACCGCCGGCACCGGGGTGACGATCGTCGGCGGGGCGGCGGAAGCGACGATCGTCGACGGCACGGCGGCAGAGCCGACGCTGATGGTCGGGCGGAGCTACGCCGCGGAAGGGGACGGCTATGCCGTTTTCCGGCTCAGCCTTTCCAAGGCCGCGGGCGGCCCGGTTTCGGTGAGCCTGGCCACGGCGGAGCTCAACGCGACCTCGGGCGACGATTTCGGCGCCGGGATCGAGGTTTCGGCCGACGGCGTGTCGGGATGGATCTCGGCGTCGTCGATCACCTTCGCCAGCGGCGTCACTCAATATTTCGCGCGAGTCGCGATCATTGCGGACAATGGCGTCGACGCTCAGCAAAAGCCGACCAATGTCGAGGGCAATGAGCGTTTCACGCTGACCGCGACCGCCGACCCGGCGCTGATCGCCAACCCCGCCGATGCCGCGACCGGGCTGGTCATTGTATCGGGCACCGCGACGATCATCGATGCCTCGGCCGGCACCACGCCTTATGCCTGGATCGATAGCGTCACCGTCGACGAGGCGACGGGGCTGGCGGTCTTCTCCATCGCGCGATCCCATGCGGGCGCCGCCGCGAGTCTCGCTTTCTCGACCGCCGACTCGAGGGAGCTGAAGATCGATATCGCCGCGACCGTCGATGGCGGGGACGGCGACGACATCGTCCATGCCTCGAACCTCGGCGACAATATCTTCGGCGGCGCGGGCAACGACACGCTTTACGGCGGCCGGCTCGACGACTGGCTGCTGGGCGGCCTGGGCGACGACATTCTGAACGCCGGCTCGACGGATGCCGGCACGCTCGGCGGCGACGGCAATTATCTGGACGGCGGCGAGGGCAACGATCTGATCATCGGCCGCGAGGGCTCGGACTGGCTCGAGGGCGGCGACGGCACCGATACGCTGGAAGGCGGCGAGGGCGACGACTTCCTCTCCGGCGGCGCCGGTCACGGCGACATCCTGCGCGGCGGCCGCGGCGACGATCAGTATATCTTCCGCATCGGCGACGTCGGAAGCACCGACAGCAGCCATGCCGACGTCGTTCGCGACGAGAGCGGGATGACCGTCCAGGCCGTCGTCACCCAGGCCTATAACAAGCTGACCGCGCCCGAAATCGCCAGCAAGGTGGCCGAGGCGCTGATCGGCTCCCTGTTCAAGAACGGGCGCGGGCTCGACAATTGGCATGGCGGCGGAACCCAGGTCACGTCCGGCGGGGTCGCCGCCGGCGGCGAGGATTCGCTCGTGCTCGGCGCGGGCATCACCATCGACGACGTCAAGATCGTCAAATCGGCCGACGCCAAGGATCTCATCATCGAGCTTTGGCCCGACGGCGTGTTCGCCGGCGACCGGGTCGTTCTGAAGGACTGGTTCAACAGCTTCAACAAGATCGAGACGCTGCGCTTCGCGGACGGCAACGAGATACGGATCGCTGATTTCGACACCTTCATCCTCGGCACCGACGCCTCGGAGACCATCGTCGGCACCCAGGGCAACGATTTCGTCCATGCCGGCGGCGGCAACGACATCGTCTATCTCCTGTCGGGCAACGATTTCGGCAATGGCGGCCTCGGCAACGATTCGGTCTCGGGCGACAGCGGCAACGACATCGTCGTCGGCACGGACGGCGACGATACGCTGCTGGGCGGCCTCGGCATCGACATGGTCAGCGGCGGCCGCGGCGCCGATGCGGTCCACGGCGACGCCGGCAACGACGTGGTCGCGGGCGGCCTGGGCGACGACGAGCTCATCGGCGGGTCCGGCGACGACGTGTTCAAGTTCACGCGCGGCGACGGGCACGACACGATCATCGACGAGCTCAGCAACGAGTGGGTGACGATCTGGGTGTCCGGCAGCGGACCGACGATCGACGCGTCCGGAACCGGCTACGGAGTCCTTCCGGACGGCTCGATGGTCCACAAGACCAACGGCGTGATCGACCAGACTTTGTTCGACGCTTCGACCGGCATCTGGTCGGTCCGGAGCCGCTACAGCATCGAATCGGGAATCCTCGAAATCCACAAGCCGGCCAACGGCAACGCGATCGTCGTCAACAGCGGCTCGGACGCGCTGGAGTTCGGCATCGGCATCGATATTAACGACGTCCAGTTCCAGACCGCGGTCAACGGGCGCGATCTGATCATCGGAATCGAAGGCTCGAGCACCCATGAGGCGAGCTTCGCCGGCCTGACCGACCAGATCGTGCTCAAGGAGTGGGTGAGCAATCCCGCCGCCAAAGGCTCGATCGAGAAGCTCAGCTTCTTCAACACCGGCGCCATCGACACCGCGGCGACCGAATTGAAGGGCGGCACCGACGGCAACGATACCTTGACCGGCGGCTCCGGCAGGAACTGGATCACGGGCGGCGGCGGCGACGATACGGTCACCGGCGGCGCGCTCGAGGACATCCTCAACGGCAACAGCGGCCAGGACAGCCTGATCGGCGGCGACGGCGCCGACGTGCTGATCGGCGGCGTGGACAATGACAAGCTGACCGGCGGAGCGGGCGCCGACACTCTGGTCGGCGGCGCCGGCATCGACATCGCCGCCTACGACACGGCGGTCTCGGCGTCGCTCGGCAACTCCGCCGCGAACACCGGCGACGCGGCCGGCGACAAATATGACGGCATCGAAGGCCTGCAGGGCTCGGCCTATGCCGACACGCTCGAAGGCGATGTCGCCGAGAACGACCTGCGCGGCGGGCAGGGCGACGATTCGCTGAAGGGCGGCGGCGGCGACGACATCTACACCTTCGCGCGCGGCGACGGCACCGACACCATCCTCGATGCCGGCGGCTCGAGCGAGACTCCGGTCGTCGACGGCGCGGGCGTCCTCCAGGGGCCTTATGTGGCGACGGTGCGGATGGTCGACCGCGAAGGGCTGAACAATCAGTTCGAGCGGATCGTCACCCATTCCGAGACCGGCAAGATCGTCTACCGGAAGGAATATAACAGCCTGATCGGCGACGGCTTCGACGGCGGCCAGATTCCGGCCGGCTTCGATCCGGCCGCCTGGGCCGAAGGCGTCGTCGCGTCGGGCTCCGGCCCGGCCGTCTCGGTCGTCGACGCCGCGCCGGGCGGCAGCGACACGATCCTGTTCGAGGACGCGACCCTGGCGGGCGCGGCCCCGACCGCCGACCTGACGATCGGGCTGTCCGATCTCGGCTTCGCGCTGGTCGGCAACAATCTCGAGATCACGCTCAACACGACGACGGCCGGGGCGGCCATCGCCGGCGGCAAGATGGTCATCCAGAATTTCCGCAACGGCGCCTCGACCGACGCCAACAGCGCGATCGAAACCCTGCAATTCTCGGACGGGTCGTCGGTCAATCTGGCCGGCCTCAAGTTCGACTCCAATGGCGTCCTGCTGGCTTCGTCGACGGACACGTCGGCCGCACCGGCCAATGATTTCATCGTCAGCAACGCCGCGACGCTCGCGGGCCTCTATGGCAACGACACCTTGCTGGGCGGCGCCGGCAACAACATCCTCCAGGGCGGCGAAGGCGACGACACCTTGGTCGGCGGACTGGGCTCGGACAATCTCCAGGGCGGTCTCGGCCTCGACACCGTCAGCTATGTCGGATCGGACGGCACCACCGCCGACCGGACGATCGGAGTCACCGTCAACCTGGCCAATTCCACGGGCAGCGGCACCGGGACCGAAGCCGAAGGGGATTCCTTCAGCGGCATCGAAAGGGTCCTGGGCTCGCAGTTCAAGGATTCGATCACCGGCGACGACAACGACAACATCCTCAAGGGCAATCGCGGCAACGACACGCTTCTGGGCGACGCGGGCGCCCAGATCGACGTGGGCTTCGCCGTCGGCGCCGACGTGATGCTCGGCGACGAGGGCAACGACACTCTGACCGAGGGCGTCGGCGACGACAATCTCGACGGCGGTACGGGCAACGATTTGCTCACCGGCGGCGGCGATCGCGATCTGCTGGCCGGCGGCGCCGGCAACGACATAATCTACGGGGACAATAGTGCGGGGACGGCGGCCGGCGGCAATCTGCTCGGCAATGCCGGATTCGAAGATTCCGGCAATACCGGCAACGATGTCGCGACCGGCTACGGCCTCACGACGACCGATCTGCCTTACTGGACGACCGCATCGACGGACCCGGTGCAGCTCGTCACCTCCGCGTCGGGCGTGACCGGCCTGACCGGCACGCGCGGCCTGCATCTCGACAACGGCTCGGCCAACAGCGTCTCGCAGACGATCGCCAACCTCAACGCCGGCGAAGTCCTGACCCTGACGTTCAGCCACGCCTTCAAGGTCGCCGGCGCCAGCGGCGGAGTCGAAGTGCTGTGGAACGGCGTCGTCGTGAAGACCATCGCCAGCGGCACCACGGCGATGGCGGCGCAGAGCTCGACGAGCCTGACCGCGGTCGAAGGCGCCAACAAGCTCGAGTTCCGGCCCCTCGGCGCCGCCGACGGCGCCGGTTCGGTCATCGACAACCTCGTGCTCAGGCGCTCGACCGGAGCGGCCGATCAACTCGTCGGCGGCGAGGGGCAGGACCGGCTGGACGGCGGAGCCGGCAACGACGTCCTGAGCGGCGGCGAGGGCGACGATATCTCCACGTTCACGGTTACCGCCGGAGTCGCCAATGCGACGGCGGCGGCGGGGCTGTACGGCGGTGCGGGTGACGATCTTCTCGACGGCGGCGCCGGCAACGACACGCTCGACGGCGGCGCCGGCAACGACAAATATGTCTTCGCCGCAGGGACCGGCAACGACAGCGTGACCATCGGCGGCGGGCAGGATGAGCTGCTCTTCGACAAGATCGGCCACGATCGGCTGTGGCTTCGCCAGGTCGGCAGCGACCTCGAGATCACCGCGATCGGGCTCGGCTCGACCGTCCTCGTCAAGAACTGGTTCTCGTCGGCGACCAACCAGGCCCGGCGGATCGTCACTTCCGACAAGATGCTGGCGCGAAGCGACGTCCAGGCGCTGGTCGCCGCGATGGCGGCGGTGAGCGCGACGGTGCCGGCGGCCTGGCCTGCCGCGCCGGCCCAGGCCTTCACCGACGCTTTGTCCGCGACCTGGCAGGTCTCTACCGAATATGTCGATCGGGCGATCTACACCGGCACGGCCAGCAACAACACGATGGTCGCCGATCCGCTGCTCGCCGGCGGAGCGAAATTCTACTCGCTTTCCGGCAACGATACGCTCACCGGCAGCGCGTTCGACGACGAATTCCATTTCGGCGTCGACACCGGCTGGGACATCATCAACGGCGGCGCCGGGTTCGACACGATCGTCGCGGACGTCAACAACGCCCTGATCGGCCTGGTGTCGACGGGTTCGACCCCGCTGACCGGAATCGAGAAGATCACCACCAACGGCAAGACCGGGGTGGTGATGTGGGTGAACAGCGCCACCACGCTCGATCTGACCAACGTCATCGTCGAAGGTTTCATCCCGATCCTGGGTTCCAACTCTATCGATTCCATCACTGGAAGCGCGAGCGACGATTCGATCTCCGGCGGCGGCGCGAACGAC
>JBEVDE010000007.1:0-2736 GCA_040514175.1 Allosphingosinicella sp.
ACATTCGGCGGTCGCGTCTTTCCCCTCTCCCGCGAAAAGCGGGAAAGGGGCTTTCGTGGCTGCGGCGCAGAACTGAATGTCGATACTGCCTAAAGGCCATATGGCCGCACCGCCGTCGTCCGGGTAGCGCGTCGCGCTATGCCCGATCTCCTCGCGACCTTCCTGCTCCTCCTCGCCGCCGCCAAGGCCCCGACCGCCGACATCGAGATTTCGATCGAGAAGCTGCGCAACCGGAAGGGCGTGCTCCATCTCTGCCTCACCCGCGAGCCGGCCCATTTCCCCGACTGCAAGAGCGATCCGAGGGCGGTGACCCGGACCGCTCCGGCCACGACGGGCCCGATCCGGATCACCGGCCTCGCACCGGGCGGCTATGCGCTGGCGATCTTTCACGACGAGAATCGCAACCGGAAGCTGGACATGCTGATCGGCATCCCGCGCGAGGGCTTCGGCTTTTCGCGAAATCCGGTGGTGCGCTTCGGGGCGCCGAAGTTTCGGCAGGTACGCATCGATCTGAGGGCGGGCTTCACTCGCGAAACCGTCCGCATGCAATACCTGCTTTAGTCCATGTGGATTCGCCCTTGCCGCACCCTTAGGCTTGCCGGCGGGGGCGACGAGCAAGGATGCGATGATCGACTCTGACGCCCGTGAAGGCCTCCCCTCCCTCGACATTTTGCTGGCCGCGCCCCGCGGCTTCTGCGCGGGCGTGCGGCGGGCGATCGAGGCCGTCCGGGATGCGCTACGGGTCCACGGAGCGCCGGTCTATGTGCGCCGGCCGATCGTCCACAACCTTCGGGTGGTGAGGACGCTGGAAGCGGAAGGCGCCGTTTTCGTCGAGGAGCTGGAGCAGGTTCCGGAAGGCGCCGTCGTCATCCTGTCCGCGCACGGAGTCGCTCCGGGGGTGACCGCGGAAGCGCAGCGCCGCGGCCTGATCGCCTACGACGCCGTCTGCCCCCTCGTCGCCAAGGTCCACCGCGAGGTCCAGCGGCATCACCGCAACGGCCGTCACATCGTCCTCGTCGGGCATGAGGGACATCCGGAGATCGAAGGCACGCTCGGCCATGCGCCGCCGGGAGCCGTGTCGGTGATAAGCGGCCCCGCCGAGGTCGACGCTTTGCCCTTCCCGGCGGACGCGAGGCTCGCCCTCGCCGTCCAGACCACTTATTCGGTCGACGACGCGGCGGTGGTGACGGCGGCGCTCCACTCGCGCTTCTGGGACGTCGCCCGGCCGGCCATGGGCGATATCTGCTATGCGACCACCAACCGGCAGGCGGCGGTCCGGGCGATCGCGGCGCGCGCCGACGCCATGATCGTGGCGGGCGAAAGCTTCTCCTCCAATGCCTGCCGGCTCGCCGAGCTCGCCGCTTCGGCCGGCTGCCCGGCGGTGCAGCGGGTCGCCGGCCTCGAGGAGCTCGACTGGTCGAAGCTGCCGCGAAGCGGATCGCTCGGCATCACCGCCGCGGCGTCCACCCCCGAAAGCGTCGTTACCGAGATATTGGCGGCGCTCGGGGAGCGCTATCGCCTGCACATCGAGGAAGTGAGCGCGATCGAGGAGACGACCGAGTTCAAGCGGGTCGCGATCGGATGACGATGATCGACACCGTCCGCGCCGAAGCCGCCCTCGGCCCGTCGATGCGCCGGGCCGCGGCCGACATCGATGCCTTGTTCGAGACGATCCTGCCCGATCCGCCCGATCCCCGCCGCCGCCTCTACCAGGCGATGCGCTATGCGGCCGTCGGCGGCGGCAAGAGGCTTCGCCCGCTCCTCGCCATCGCCGCTTCGGACCTTTTCGATGTGCCTCGCGAAAGCGCGATCCGCGCCGGCCTCGCGGTCGAATGCGTCCACGTCCACTCGCTCATCCACGACGATCTTCCCTGCATGGACGACGACGACCTGCGCCGCGGCAAGCCGACCGTGCACCGCGCCTATGACGAGGCCACCGCCGTCCTCGCCGGCGACGCCCTGCTCGCGCTCGCCTTCGAGATATTGGGCGACCCGGCGATGCCCGTTTCCGGCGAGATCCGCGCCGAACTGGTCTTCGAGCTCGCCCGCGCCGCCGGCGCCGCGGGCATGGCGGGCGGCCAGATGCTCGACCTGTTCCCGGCCGAGGCGCTCGACCTCGACGCCATCACCCGCCTCCAGCGGCTCAAGACCGGAGCCCTGATCGGCTGGTGCGTCGAAGCCGGTGCGATCATGGGCCAGGCCTCGGCCGAGGCCCGGACCAGCCTTCGCGGCTACGCCCATTGCCTCGGCCTCGCCTTCCAGATCGCCGACGATCTGCTCGACCATGACGGCGACGAAGCCCGCGTCGGCAAGAGGCTTCGCAAGGACGACGACCAGGGCAAGGTCACCTTCGTCACCATGCTCGGCGTCGAACGGGCGCGGCGCCAGGCGCGGCTTCTGGTCGATCAGGCGAGCGAGCATCTCCAGGGCTTCGGAAGCGGGTCGGCCCTGCTCGCGGCGATCGCCCGATTCGCGATCAGCCGGGATCATTGAGCCGGAGCCCGGCCTCAACGCCGATCCGTATCGCCTCGGCCGAACTGCCGATCCCGAGCCTAGTCAGAAGGCTTGCGCGGTGCATCTTCACCGTCTTCTCGTCGATGGCGAGGAAACCGGCGATCTGCTTGTTGCGATAGCCGGCGATCATATGCTCGAGCACCTGGAGCTGGCGCCGGGTCAAGCCGCGCACGAGCTGCTCCGCCCGCTGGCGACGCGAAGCGAGGAGCCCGGATGCGGGGC
>JBEVDE010000184.1:0-8678 GCA_040514175.1 Allosphingosinicella sp.
CAGCGCCGAGGTCTCGCGCCGGTCGCTCGACGAGACCGGGATCTGCTTCCTGTTCGCGCCGCTCTACCACCCCGGCCTGCGCCATGCCGGGCCGGTCCGGCGGATGCTCAAGGTGCGGACGATCATGAACATGCTCGGCCCCTGCCTCAATCCGGCCGAGCCGGGAGTGCAGCTGCTCGGGGTGGCCGATCCGGCCCTTCTGGAGCCGGTCGCGCAGACCCTGGCCGCGCTCGGCGTCGGGCGGGCGCTGGTCGTCCACGGTTCCGGCCTCGACGAGATCGCCCTCCACGGCGAGACCCAGGCGGTGCGGGTGCGGGACGGGGCGCTGGAGCCGGTGACGATCCGGCCCGAGGATGCCGGTCTGGAGCGGCGCCCGGTGCAGGTGCTTCGAGGCGGCGGGCCGGAGGAGAATGCCGAGCGTCTGAAGGCCCTGCTGATGGGCTACGGACTCGCCGCGGAGACCGAGGTGGTGGCGCTCAACGCCGGCGCCCTGCTGCTCACCGCCGGCCTTGCCGCCGACCTTCGGGAGGGGGTCGGAATGGCGCTCCAGGCGCTGGGCTCGGGCGAAGCCTATCGCCGGCTCAAGCTGTTCGTCGAGGCGACCAATGACTGAGGCGACCGGAGTGCTTGCCGAGATCGTCGCGAGAAAAAGAGTGGACGTGGCGGCGCGCCTCGGCGGCTTCGGCCTCGATTCGGCCGAGCCGACCCGGCGCAGCCTCAAGGCGGCGCTGGCCCGTCCCGGCGCGCGCTTCATCATGGAGGTGAAGCGCGGCTCCCCGTCCGGCGGCGCGATCCGGCCCGGGGCCGACGCCGGAGCGCTCGCCCGCGCCTATCGCGGCGCCGCGGACGCGATCAGCGTGCTCACCGACGCGCCCTATTTCGGCGGGTCGCTGGAGGATTTGCGGGCGGTGCGGAGCGAGTTTCCCGGGCCGATCCTGGCCAAGGACTTCATCGTCGACCCGCGCCAGGTCGCCGAGGCCCGGCTTCACGGCGCCGACGCGGTGCTGGTCATCCTCGCCGTGCTCGCCGACGAGGAGGCGGCGGCGGTGATGGCGGCGGCCCGGCGGCTCGGCATGGACGTCCTCGTCGAAGCCCATACCGCCGGGGAAGTGAAGCGCGCGGTGGCGCTCGGCGCCGGCATCGTCGGGATCAACAACCGCAATCTCGACACGATGGAGATCGATCTTGCGACGACCGAAAGGCTGGCCGCCCTGGTCCCGGCCGGGACGCTGGTGGTCGCCGAATCGGGGATATCGGGCCGGGCCGACGCGGCTCGGCTCGCGCCCTTCGCCGACGCCTTCCTCGTCGGCTCGTCGCTGATGCGCTCCGAGGATCCGGGCGAGGCGGCGCGGGCGCTCGCCTTCGGGCGGGTGAAGGTATGCGGGATCACCGACGGCCACGATTGCGCCATGGCGGCGGCGCATGGCGCCGCTTATGCCGGCGTGGTGATGGTGCCCAATACGCCGCGCGCGGTCACCGGCTCGCAAGCGGAGGCGATCGCCGGAGCGTCGCCGATCCCGCTCGTTGGCGTATTCCGCAACGAGAAGCCGATGCAAATCGCCCATAGCGCCCGCGCCCTGGCGCTTCGGGCGGTGCAGCTCCACGGCGAGGAGGACGCTTTGTACATCAGGGCGCTGCGCGGGCTGCTGCCCGAGGAGACCGAAATCTGGGCCGCGGCCGCGGTCGGCCGCGAAATGCCCCGGCCGCGGCTGGGCGCGGACCGGACCCTGTTCGACAGCCAGGTCGGCGGCCGCTCGGGCGGCACCGGCATCGCCTTCGACTGGTCGAGGCTGGAAGGCCGGGCCGATCTCGGCCGCTCGGTGCTGGCCGGCGGCCTGAGGCCCGCCAACGCCCGCGCCGCGGCCCGGGTCGGCGCCTTCGCCCTCGACATCGGCTCGGGCGTCGAGATGGCGCCGGGCCGCAAGGATTCGGGCCGGCTCCACGCTTTCTTCGAGGCGCTGCGGCTTCCGGCAAGGGGGGAGGCGACATGCGGCTGAGCGGCCGCTTCGGCGCTTATGGCGGGGCCTATGTGCCGGAAATCCTGGTGCCCGCGATCGAACAGCTCGAGGCCGCCTTCCTCGACGCCGCCGGGGATCCGGCCTTCCAGGCGGAGCTTGACGGGCTTCTCGCAAGCTACGCCGGGCGGCCGACTCCGCTCACCCGCTGCCGCAACCTCGGCTCGGAGCGGGCGCGGATCTATCTGAAGCGCGAAGATCTGCTCCACGGCGGCGCCCACAAGACCAATCAGGTGCTGGGCCAGGCTCTGCTCGCCCGGCGGATGGGCAAGAGCCGGCTGATCGCCGAGACCGGCGCCGGCCAGCACGGAGTCGCCACGGCGCTCGCCGGCGCCCTGTTCGGCCTCAAGACCCGTATCTACATGGGCGCGCACGACGTCGAGCGGCAGAAGCTCAACGTCTTCCGGATGGAGCTGATGGGCGCCGAAGTGGTGCCGGTGACGAGCGGCGCTCGGACCCTGAAGGACGCGATCAACGAGGCCCTGAGGGATTGGGCGGCGAGCTTCGAGGACACGCACTATCTGCTCGGCACCGTCGCCGGTCCGCATCCCTTCCCTTTGATGGTCCGCGAATATCAGCGGGTCATCGGCAAGGAGGCGCGGGCGCAGATATTGGAGGCGGAAGGCCGGCTTCCCGACGCCTGCATCGCCGCGGTCGGCGGAGGGTCGAACGCCATCGGCCTGTTCGCCGACTTCATCGAGGACGAGAAGGTAAGGCTGATCGGGGTCGAAGCGGCGGGGCGCGGGCTCGACGGTGGCGAGCATGGCGCGACCCTGCTCCGCGGCCGGCCCGGAATCCTCCACGGCGCCCAAACCTACGTCCTCCAGGACGAGGACGGGCAGATCGACGAGAGCTGGTCGGTCTCGGCCGGGCTCGACTATCCGGCGGTGGGGCCCGAGCATGCCCATCTCAAGGACAGCGGCCGCGCCGATTATGTCGGGGTGACGGACGAGGAGGCGCTGGCCGCCTTCGCCCTGCTGGCCCGCTCCGAGGGCATCATCTGCGCGTTCGAATCCGCCCATGCCCTGGCCCAGGCGCTGAAGATGGCGGAGGCGGCTACGAAGGAGATATTGCTGGTGGTCAATCTCTCGGGCCGGGGCGACAAGGACATGGAGCAGGCGCGCAAGCTGCTCGGGGCCGGAGCGTGACCCGCTACGCCGCGATGTTCGAGCGGCTCCGAGGGCGCGGCGAGGGGGCTTTGGGCGCCTTCGTCATGCTCGGCGATCCCGATCCGGCGGCGAGCGCCGCGATCCTCGACGCTTTGGTCGAAGGCGGCGCGGACATGCTCGAAGTCGGCATCCCCTTCTCCGATCCGGTCGCCGACGGCCCCGTCATCCAGGCCGCCGCGGTGCGGGCGCTGGCCGCCGGGACCCGGACGGCCGATTGCTTCCGGCTGCTCGGCGAGTTCCGGGCCCGCCATCCGCAAATGCCCGTCGGCATCCTCACTTATGCCAATCTGGTCGTGGCCCGGGGGCGGGAGGCCTTTTACCGGGCGGCGGCCGAAGCCGGGGTCGACAGCGTCCTCGTCGCCGACGTTCCGCTGATCGAGGCCGACCCGTTCCTCGCCGCGGCCCGGGCGGCGGGCGTGGCGCCGGTCCTGATCGCGGCCCCCAACACGCCGCCCGAGCGGCTGGAGCGCATCGCCGCGGAGGGTGAGGGCTATACCTATTGCGTGGCGCGGGCCGGAGTGACCGGAGCGGATTCGCAGGTGCGCTTCCCGGACGAGGTGATCGCCGCTTTGCTCGCGGCCAACGCTCCGCCCCCGGTCCTGGGCTTCGGCATCGCGGCGCCGGAGCATGTGCGGCTCGCCCTTCGCGCCGGCGCCGCCGGCGTGATCTCGGGCTCGGCGATCGTCGACAGGATCGCCCGAGGCGAGGACGTCCGCGGCTTCGTCCGGACTCTGAAGGCGGCGACGCGCCCGTGATCCTCCCCGTCGCCAAAGGCGATGGGGAGGGGGACCATGCGAAGCATGGTGGAGGGGTAATTGGAGCAGTCCTGGTCAGCTACCCCTCCACCACACTGCGTGTGGTCCCCCTCCCCACGCTTTGCGTGGGGAGGATGAAGGTCAGCGCCGCCGGGCGATCAGCCGGTAGATGAAGAGGATGATGATCGCGCCGAGGACGGCGGCGATGAAGCCGGCCCCTTCGCCGCGGTCGTACCAGCCGAGCATGTTGCCGAGCCAGCCGGCGAGCAGGGCACCGCCGACGCCGAGCAGGATAGTGATGATGCAACCGCCCGGATCGCGGCCCGGCATGATCAGCTTCGCGAGCCCGCCGGCCAGCGCTCCGATCAGGATCCACCCGAGGATGCCATAGTCCGCCATCAGGTTCATATGTCCCTCCTTACCCTCGCTTGCTCGTTCGCGAACCTACCGCTTTCGAGTGGTCAAACCCCAACAAAAAATGTAGACCCCGGTTCCGCCGCGTGGGGGCGCACGGCAGATTAGACTTGAGGCAGGTGCTATATTCGGCTAACACAGTAGTCGATGCGGCCTGCCGCCCGGTCCGGTGTGGGGAAAGATGAGAGATATGAATTTCGAGTCGCGCAAATGGCGCAGCGGCGCCGTCGATAGCGAGGTGGTCGTCGTCGACGACGCCACGGCCGCCCGCCGCCGCCGGAGGAACATCATCCTCGCCGTGGCCGCTCTGCTGGTCCTGCTGGCCGTCGGCTACGTCCTGTTCGGCCGCGGCGGAAGCGACACCAAGGTCGCGGTCAAGGCCGGCGGCGAGAGCGCCGAGGCCGCGCCCGCGGTGAGCGTCGTCGTCCCCGGCCGTCAGCAGGTCGCCCGCACCATCTCCGCCACCGGCCAGCTCGCCGCGCGCTACGACATGCCGGTCGGCATCCCCGGCGAGGGCGGCAAGGTCGTCAGCGTCCTCGTCGAGGCCGGCCAGTGGGTCGGCGCCGGCCAGACGCTCGCCATCATCGACCGCTCGGTCCAGGCCCAGGAAGCGTCGCAGCTCGCCGCCCAGATCGACGTCGCCCGGGCCGACGCCCGCCTCGCCCAGCAGGAGCTGGACCGGGCGCAGGCGCTGGTTTCGCGCGGCTTCGTCTCCAAGGCCGACGTCGAGCGCCGGATCGCCGCGCGCGACTCCGCGCTCGCCCGGGTTCGCGTCGCCCAGGCCAATCTCGGCGCGAGCCGAGCCCGCATCGGCCGCCTCGACGTCCGCGCCCCCGCCGCCGGCCTGGTGCTGACCCGCTCGGTCGAGCCGGGTCAGATCGTCAGTTCGGGCTCGGGCGCGCTGTTCCGGATCGCCCGCGGCGGCCAGTTCGAAATGATGGCCCGGCTGCCGGAATCGGATCTGACCTCGCTCAGCACTGGAGTTCCCGCCCAGGTCACCCCGGTCGGCTCGGCCAAGACCTACCAGGGCAGCATCTGGCAATTGTCGCCGGTCATCGACGCGGCCTCGCGCCAGGGCGTCGCCCGCATCGCCGTGCCTTACGATCGCGACCTCAGGCCCGGCGGCTTCGCCACCGCCAACATCACGGCCGGCTCGACCGACGCTCCGATGCTTCCCGAATCGGCGGTCCTCAACGACAGCCAGGGCAGCTATGTCTACATCGTCGACAAGGACAATGCGGTGCGGCGCCGGCCGGTGAAGGTCGCCTCGGTCACCGACGGCGGAGTCATCGTCGGCGAAGGGTTGAACGGCACCGAGCGGGTGGTGCTCTCCGCCGGCCCGTTCCTGACCGAAGGCGAGAAGATCCGGCCGCAGCGGGCGGTCGCCGCCCGCTGACCAAGCCTCTGACGAAGGTCGAACGACATGCGTAATATTTCCAGCTGGTCGATCCGAAACCCGGTCTTCCCGCTCGTGCTGTTCGCGGCCCTGGCCCTGCTCGGGCTGGTCACGTTCATGCGCATGGACGTCAACAACAATCCGGACATCAGCTTCCCCGCGGCGCAGGTAACGGTCGCCCAGCCGGGCGCCGCGCCGTCCGAGCTCGAGACTCAGGTGACCCAGCGGGTCGAGGCGGCGATCCGGGGCATCAACGGCGTCGACGAGATCCAGTCGACCGCGCGCGAGGGCTCGAGCTCGACCTTCGTCCAGTTCGACATGGGCACGCCGGTCGACCGCGCCGTCAACGACGTCCGCGACGCCATCGCCAACATCCGCTCCGACCTTCCCGACGGCATCCTCGAGCCGCAGGTCGAGCGGGTCGAGGCCGATGGCGGCCCGATCGCCTACATGGCGGTCGAATCGACCGCGATGGGGCTGGAAGAGCTCAGCTGGTATATCGACAACACGATCAGCAAGCGCCTTCTCGCCATTCCCGGCATGGCCAATGTGTCGCGCGGCGGCGGAGTCAGCCGCGAGATCCGGATCATCCTCGATCCGGTCAAGATGCAGGCCCACGGCATCACCGCCGCCCAGGTCAACGCCCAGCTCCGCCAGACCAACGTCAACGCCGCCGGCGGGCGCGCCGAGATCGCCGGCTCCGAGCAGTCGGTCCGGGTGCTCGGCAATGCGCAGGATGCCCGCGACCTCGGCGAGAAGAACATCTCGGTCGGCAACGGGCGCACGATCAAGCTGTCCTCGATCGCGACGGTCCGGGACCTTTATGCCGAGCAGCGCAACGTCGCCCTGATGAACGGCAGGCAGGTGCTCAGCTTCTCGGTCGAGAAGGCCAAGGGATCCTCCGACGTCACCGTCTGGAAGGCCGCCGAGAAGGAGATGGAGAAGCTGGAGAAGGAAAGCGGCGGCAAGATCAAATTCCGCCTCCTCTTCACCAGCGTCAAATATACCGAGGGCCAGTATCACAGCGCCATGGAGGCCCTGGTCGAGGGCGCGGTGCTCGCCGTCCTCGTCGTCCTTTTATTCCTTCGCGACTGGCGGGCGACGCTGATTTCGGCGGTCGCCATCCCGCTCTCGGCCATCCCGACCTTCTGGTTCATGGACATGATGGGCTTCACCCTGAACGGCGTGACCCTGCTCGCCCTGAGCCTGGTCGCCGGAGTACTGGTCGACGACGCGATCGTCGAGATCGAGAATATCGTCAGGCACATGCGGATGGGCAAATCGGCCTATCAGGCGGCGATCGACGCCGCCGACGAGATCGGCCTCGCCGTCGTCGCGACGACCTTCTCGATCGTCGCCGTGTTCCTCCCCGTTGGCATGATGGGCGGACTGATCGGGCAATATTTCAAGAGCTTCGGCATGACCATCGTGGTGTCGGTGCTGATCAGCCTGCTCGTCGCCCGCCTCATCACGCCGCTGATGGCCGCCTATTTCCTCAAGGCCAAGGGCACCGCCAAGCATGGCGAGGGCTGGCTGATGGACCGCTATATGGGCCTTCTCCACTGGTCCCTGATCCACCGCTGGAAGACGATGCTGATCGGAGTCGCCGCCTTCATCGCGACCATCTTCGCCTTCGGCACCCTGCCGTTCACCTTCCAGCCCAGCGTCAACGGCGACTTCAGCTCGGTCGCGGTCGAGATGGCGCCCGGCTCGACGCTCCAGCAGACCCAGCGCGTCGCCAGCCAGGCCGCCGACATCATCCGCAAGGAACCGGACGTGCTCAAGGCCTTCGCCTCGATCCGGGTCGGCGGCGCCACCATCTACATCACCCTGAGCGACGATCGCGAGCGGACGAGCAGCGAGTTCGAGCGGCAGACGGCGCCCAAGCTGCGCCAGATCGCCGACGCCCGGGTCTATTTCCGGTCCCAGCAGGGCTTCGGCAATCGCGACGTCGGAATCATGCTCAGCGGCGACGATCCGGTGAAGCTCGAGCAGGCGGCCAATGCGATGGTCGAGGACATGAAGAAGCTGCCGGAGGTGAAGGCGCCGCGGATCGAGGGCGATTTGAGGCGGCCCGAGATCACCATCACCCCGCGCTTCGATCTCGCCGCCGACATGGGCGTCACCACCGCGGCGCTCAGCCAGACGATTCGAATCGCCACCCAGGGCGAGATCGACCAGAACAGCGCCAAATTCTCGCTGTCCGACCGGCAGATCCCGATCCGGGTCTCGCTGAACGAGGAATCGCGCCAGAATCTCTCGACGATCGAGAATCTGCCGGTGCCGACGACCAGCGGCGGCTCCGTGCCCCTGAAGGTCGTCGCCAAGATCGGCTTCGGCGCCGGACCGACCCAGATCCAGCGCTTCAACCAGCAGCGCCGGATCGTCGTCGGCGCCGACCTCGCCCCGGGCGTCGTCGAGGCGATGAGCAAGATCAGGGAGCTGCCCTCCTACAAGACCCTCCCCGCCGGCGTCGAGCACGCCCGCCAGGGCGAGCAGAAGATGCAGGCGGAGCTCATTTCCAACTTCATCATGGCGGTGGTCGCCGGCATCTTCCTCGTCTTCGCGGTGCTGGTCCTGCTCTACAAGAGGATCGTGCCGCCCTTCGTGAACATGGGCTCGCTTCTGCTGGCGCCGCTCGGCGGCGCGATCGCGCTGCACCTCACCGGCAACGCCATGTCGATGCCGGTGCTGATCGGAATCCTGATGCTGCTCGGAATCGTCGCCAAGAACTCCATCCTGCTGATCGATTTCGCCATCGAGGAGATGGCCAAGGGCGTCGAGAAGCACGAGGCGATCGCCGACGCCGGCCACAAGCGCGCCCAGCCGATCGTCATGACCACCGTGGCGATGGTCGCCGGCATGCTGCCGACCGCGATCTCGATCAGCGGCGACAACAGCTGGCGCGCGCCGATGGGCATCACCGTGA
>JBEVDE010000030.1:0-6461 GCA_040514175.1 Allosphingosinicella sp.
GCAGCGGCTCCGATCCCAAGGAGGATTTCCTGAGCGGTCTTGCGACCCTTATCGTGAACATTGAAGTGCACTTGACCGAGAACCAGATTCGGCGTCGCAAGCCCTTTACGGACGAAAACCGGTTTATGCTGAAGACGTTGGCTGACCGGGCGCGGGATGTCGCAATCGACACTCCGGCAGAGCTGGCAGACATTCGCCCAGAGCTCGAGAGCATCGCCGAAGCGCTCGACGTGGTGGCGCACGAGCGCCCGCTCCTCAATCGCGACCGCGGCGACGTCTTGGCAGCTGTCGACGAGGCAACCAACCGGGCGGCGGCTCTCCGCGAGCGCTGGTTGCCGCCCAGCAGCTTTTCCAAAAAATCGATCAAGGACCTACGCGAAGCAGTAAGGATTCAGGCGGACAAACTTGGACAGCTGGCTCTACGGGCGCGAAATCTTATCGTCCAGCATCGCCTCGACGACCTTCGCAGCGATGCCTCCCAGATCGGCTTGATTTTGCTCACCGTCGCCACGTTTGGCGTCGGGCTTGGCGACGATCAGTCAGTCCATTCCTTGATGGAAATTGCCCGCGAGCTGCGAGAGCTCGAGACGCGGACAATCTATATGGATGGCGGGCGCTCGATGCAGCGAATCGTCGAGGATTTGGAACGGGCTTCCGCGACATTGAACGCCTGGATTGCGCAGAAACTGAGTTGACATATTCGGTCGGGCCCGCGGCTGGCCCATGGTGAGCCGATCACGAGACCGTGAAGCCGGGACTGCCTAGGTTTCCAGCACTTCGGTCACCGTGTCCGGTCTCATGAAAATGTACACTGTCCCGGTTTTTCCCGGACGACGCCGATCCGCACACGGCGGTGTTCATGGGTCCCGGATCAAGTCCGGGATGACGATGGGAATCAAGCCGCCGCGCCGGCCGCCGCGGTGACGAGATTGCCGACCGCCGTCACCACTCCGGCGACGGCGGTGATGCGCTCGGCGAGCGCCTTGCCCTGGGCATAGGCTTTCTCCACCGACTGGGTCGCCGACAGCGCCGCCTGGTAGGCGGCCTCGATGCCGGGGCCGGTCGCGTCGAGGGACTGGCGGGCGGCGTCGAGGTAGCTGCCTTCGAGCGCGTCGACATTGTCCATGATCGCCTGCACCTGCGCCGACGTCGTCGCCTGCTTCAGATCGGAGGCGCGCCGGGCGAAGGCCGATTTATAGGCCTGGTATACGATCGTCAGCCGGTCGTTGGCGCTACTGCTGCTGCTGCTGCTGCTGTTCTTGCTGTTGGGCATTGCCCTGATCCCCCTGCGGCTGGGTGGCGTATTTGGCGAGCGAGGCGTTGAGCTGGTCGATGATCCGCTCGACGTCGCCGACCGTCACGCTCTGTTTGGTCTCGAGCTCGCGATGCTGGCGGAGCAGGGCGTCGAGCCCGGCAATGCCGGCGCGGTAGCGGCCCTGCGCTTCGAGCACCTCGACCCTCGAATTGGCCTCCATCGTCGCCCTCAGCGCGGTCCGAAGCGCCGGCGAATTGGCGATCATGCTCTCCGCCCCGGGCACGAGGGTCACGTCGAGCTGGTCGGCCAGCGGAGTCATCACCGTCATCGGCGAGGTCAGCTTGGCGTCGTAGAAGACCAGTCGGGCGGCGGTGCGCTTGCCGACCAGATAGTCAGTGAGGGTCAGGAACACCTCGAGCTCGTTCTGCATGCCGTTGCGCAGCTGCAGGACCGCCTGGGCGATCTCGCGATTGGCGCGAAGCAGGCGCTTGCGCTGAAGGCGGTCGCCCAGCACTCCGAAGCCGAAGTCGAGCAAGGCTCCGACCTCGCCCGGGACGGCGGGGATGAAGCGCTTGCCCTTGTTCAGAACGGCGGCGGCCTGACCGAAGCTGTTGGCCGAATCGATCGCCGACTTGGTCGCGCCCTGAAGGTCGGTGCTCTGGTCGTAGGAGGCCTCCTGCTTGAACGCCGCGTAGGCGGCGCCGAGCTGGTCGATCGCCCTCGCCCTGAGGTCGACGACGTCGGCGAGCCCGTTGCGCTGCATCGAGAGGCGTTCCGGAGTGACGGACGGGGCGCAGACTCCCGGCACGGGGCTCTGGCACAATTCCCAGGTGCGGGTGAAGCTGTCCGCGGCGTCGGCCTCGCGAAGCTGGGTCGCGACGTTGCGGACCTCGTCGCTGAAGCTGCCGGTGGCCTTGAGGCCGGCGTCCGCGAGCGTGGTCGCGGGCGCTCTCGGCGCCGCGGCGCACCCGCCGAGCGCAGCCATCGCGGCGAGCGCGAGGCCAAGGAATGGACGAACGAACATGAGCTCCCCCCGATTCGAGGGCCGAGTATCCGCCGGGAGGGACCGCAAGTCGAGCGGGAAGCGGGGATGGCGAACCTAATTCCTCCCCTGCATTTGCAGGGGAGGGGGACCGTGCGAAGCATGGTGGAGGGGGCCTTGCCGAGTCCGTAGAACCCCTCCACCGCGCTTCGCGCGGTCCCCCTCCCCAGGAAATCCTGGGGAGGATTTTGGCATCACGCAGCCACCGGCAGGCAAAGCTCGAATTGCGCGCCCTTGTCGCCCGGCGCCGCCGCGATGGTGCCGCCGCAGGCGGTCAGGAGGGAGCGGGCGATGGAGAGGCCGAGGCCGGATCCGCCCTCGCCCCGGCGGCTGGTATGGAAGGGCTCGAAGATCCGCTCCCGGTCCGCCTCGGCGATGCCCTGGCCGTCGTCGGCGACGACGATCCGGACCTTGGACCGTTCGACTCGGCCGGCGATGGCCACTTCGCTCGCTCCGGCCTGGCGGCTGTTCTCGACCAGGGTCTCGAGCACGGCCTCGATCAGCTCGGGCGGGGCCGCGACGGGGGGAAGCCCGGTCAGAGCCACGTCGACCGCGAAGCCCGGCCGGCGATGGGCGTCGGCGACCTTGAGGGCGGGCCCTTCCACGGGGGTCGACGCATCTTCCGGAGCGACAGCCATGTCGGCGCGGGCGAGATCGAGCAGCCGGCTCAGCAAATGGGACAGACGGTCGGCGCCGGCGCCGGCGTTGGAGAGGAAGCGGCGGCGCTCCTCCTCGCTCATCTCGGGATGCTCGGCGATCAGCTCGAGCGCGCCCTTGATCCCGGCGATCGGGGTCTTGAGCTCGTGGCTGACCGCCGCGGCGAAATCCTTGAGATAGCGCGAGCGGCGCTCGATCCGGTCGGCCATGGCGGCGACGCTGACATAGAGGTTGCGGATCTCGATGGCGGCGGTCGGCGGCGGCTCCGGTACCGCGACGGCGCCCCGGGCGACATTCTGGGTGGCTTCGCTCAGCGCCTCGATCGGCCGGGCGATGCCGCGCGAGAGCAAGGCGACCAGCGCGAGCAGGGTCATGAAGATCAGGACGATACCAAGCGCAATCTTGCCGCGATCCTGGTAGAGGCCGACAAACAGGCCGCGCGGGCTTCGGCTCAGCATCAGCACGCCGATCACTTCGCCGCCGGCGACCACCGGGCGGACGTAATGGACCCGGATGTTGGACGCCCGGCTCAGCCACTCCAGCGCGTAACGGGGCTGGTAGTCGCCGCGCTCGCGAAGCGCCGTCCGGGTCTGCCCGATCGTGCCGGCGGCGACCTCGGGCAGGTGGAGATAGGAAAGGCCGACGTCGCCGCGCCCCAGAACCACCGTCCCGTGCACGTCCATCAGCCGGACCGCGGCCAGGGTCGTGCGGGCGGTGTCGATGACCACCGGCTTGAGCGAAGCGGCGGCTCGGGCGGCGCTGGGATCGGGCGGCCAGCGCGACGGCCGGGCGTCGGGCTGCTCGGCAAGGACGGGCATCGAGCGCAGGTCGATGGTCGGGCGCTCGGGCCTGAGCGGGCCCGGCGGCGGATCGGTGTACGGCTCGGGCCAGGCGGCGCGATAGGCGCCGGCCAGAGCGGCGGCCTGGGCGATCAGCTCAGCCTCGGTCTGCTGGACGAGGGTGTTCTCGTAGACTCGCAGGAAGACCGCGCCGATCCCGGGCAAGGCGGCGACGAAGAGTAGGGTCAGGAAGAGAAGGGTGCGAAGCCTCAGCGCCGGCCAGTGGCGCTTGGCGAAGTCCTTGAGCGGTCGGATCAAGCCGGGTCCCGGCCGAGACAGCGGCCGATCCGGTAGCCGATACCGGCGCGGGTCTCGATCAAATCATGGCCGCCCAGCGCCGCGAATTTGGCGCGGAGGTTGCGGATGTGGCTGTCGATCGTCCGGTCGGTAATGGCGAAGCCCGGGCCGTGCAGCCGGTCGATGATGGCGTCGCGGCTGAAGACCTTGGAGGGCAGGCTGGCGAGCAGCTGGAGGAGCTGGAACTCGGTGACGGTGACCGGCACCTGGACCTTGTCCCAATGCGCCTCCCAGGCTTCCGGATCGAGGCGGAGGCGGTTGTGGACAAGGGCGGACTTCGGCCCCGCCTCCGCAAGCGCGCGACCGCCGCGCTTGAGGATGGCGCTGACCCGGGCGACGACTTCGCGCGGCGAGAAGGGCTTCACGACATAATCGTCGCCGCCGAGCTCCAGTCCGAGCACCCGGTCGATCTCGTCGTCGCGCGAGGAGAGGAAGAGGATCGGCAGATCGCCTTCGGCGCGAAGCCGGCGGCAGACTTCGAGGCCGTCCATCCGCGGCATGTTGATGTCGAGGACGATGAGATCGGGCCGCTCGCGCTCCACCTCCTTGAGAGCTTCTTCGCCGTCGCCGGCCTCGCTCGTCTTCATCCCCGCCTTGCCGAGGGCGAAGGCGAGCAGCTGGCGGATATGGGCGTCGTCGTCGACGAGGAGGATCTTGTGGCTCATCGCGTACATGTCACATCCCCCGCGGGCGGCTGTCAAAGATTGAGGTTCCGATAGTGCTTCCGTCGCAATGGCGGACGTTCGCGGAGAAGCGCGGCAGGCGGCGTTCGGCGATCTTCCGCTTGGCCTCGGCCGTCCGGCGGGCATTGCGGAAGGTCCAGCCGTGCCAGTCGCCCTGGCGGGTGGCGAGCCGGTCCATGATCACGTTGCGGGTCCAGCTCACCCGCTCGCGGAAGCGCGGGGGGATCGGGCGGCTCTCGAGCTCGATCAGCGGCAGCAAGGCGGAGGGGCCGAGCCGGTTCAGATAGCACAGGTCGAGGGGCACTCCGGGGCCGTCCACCTCGCGGGCGTGGCGGACGTTCCAGCGCGCGGCGAGCGCTCCGAGGTCGACGGCCGAGCAGGCGGCGAGGGCGATGAGGGCCGCGGCGAGGTTGGCGTTGATCAGCCACGGGCCGCTCTTGCGGCGCCACAGGCGGACGCAGACGAGGACGAGGCCGACCGCGACCAGGGCCATCCAGACCAGGGCCGCGATCCTCAGCCGCGTGAGGGAATAGGCTTCGATATAGTCGAAGGTGCGAAGCATGGTGGAGGCGACGAGGACGATATTCTGGGCGATCCAGACGTAGACCAGGCGGCGGACGAGCGGGCTCTCGGCGCTGGGGGTGCCGGGGCGAAGGGTGACGAGGACGAACAAAGCGGCGAGCAGGGCGGTGGCGATCAGCGGATAGGCGCCGCGATGGGCATATTCGGCGAGGGTCATGTCGCCGGGCAGAGGCGCTCCGCTCCAAAGGAAGGCGATGTCGAGGCCGTTCTGGAGGAGGAAGACGAGGTTGAAGGCGGCGAGCGACAGCGCGATCGAGGCGGGGCTGACCCCGGGGAGGCTGAGCTCGCCGCCACGGTCCGCGGGCGCGGCCAGAAGGATCCGCGGCGGCCGCAGCAGGCTCCAGACGGCCAGGGTCGCGACCAGCCAGAAGAACAGCCGGACGATCGAGAAGCCGCCCACCGCCGCCAGCAGATCGACTCGGGCGAAGGCGTTCGAGATCAGCGGGTTGGCCGCGCTGAACAAGGCGAGAAACAAAGCTGTGCCGGCGATAGGAAGGGCGAGCAGGGGCAGCGCCGCTGCGATCCTCGCCGGGCCGCGCCGCCGCCGCGCCGAGCGCAGCCGGCCCCAGTCGAGCAGAGGTCCGATCGCGGAGAGCAGGGCGTGGAGGAAGAGGCGCCTGGCCCAGCGCCAGCCGTCGTCGAACCCGCGGCTTCGGGGGAGGAGCACGGCCAGGGCGGCGGCGGCGAGGAACAGTCCGGCGGCGAGCGGCGAGGGATCGTCGCCCAGCAAGGCGACGAAGAGCAGGGCCGCCGCCGCCGCCGCCAGCGCAGGCCTGCTCCGGCCGATGGCGGGCGTGGCGACGAGGATCGCGATCAGCAGAGCGGCGGCGAACAGGCCGGCGGTGGAGCCGATGCGCTGGAAGAAGAAGAGATGGTCGGCGAGGGCGACCAGCGCGGCCGCGAGCAGGATCTTCCGGGCGAAGCTGAAGCGGCGGAGGCGCAGAGGCGCGGCGGCGGGGGCGGTGAGTTCCATCGGGTCGTGATGCGCGGAGCGTGTCGACGGGAGATGGGGGGCGCTTCGATTCGCCGCGCGAAGGCGATGCAGATTCGGTGCATGAAATTCCTCCCCGGCATTTGCCGGGGAGGGGGACCAGGCGAAGCCTGGT
>JBEVDE010000249.1:0-18517 GCA_040514175.1 Allosphingosinicella sp.
GGAGGCGATGGCGGCCGGGCTGCCGGTGGTGGCGGCGATCGCCACCGGCAGCCAGAGCCTGGTCGAGGACAAGGTGACCGGGCGCCTCGTCCGGGCCGGAGCGATCGACGGCTTCGCCTCGGCGCTGGAAGCCTATTGCCGCGATCCCGGCCTGCGCCGGGCGGCGGGCCGGGCGGGCTGCGAGGCGAGCCGCCGCTACGGCTGGGACGAGGTCAACCAGGCCCTGGTCGACGGCTATATCCGCGTCATCCGGCAGCGCGAAGGCGGCGCACGGCCGCCGCTGAACAGTCCGGTGCCTTGAGGAGGAACGCGCTTCGGCCCGGCCAGTTATGAGGGTCGACAGGAGGCTCAGATGGCGGATTTCGCCGCCGAGCGCGAGAAGATGGTCCGCCAGCAGCTGGCCGGCCGCGGCATCGAGGGCGCTCGGCTCCTCGACGCTTTCCGCACGGTTCCGCGCGAGCTGTTCGTTCCCGGGAGCGTTCGCGAGCTCGCTTATGAGGACGGGCCGCTTCCGATCGAGGCCGGGCAGACCATCTCCCAGCCCTATATCGTCGCCTTGATGATCGAGGCGGCCGGGATCGCGCCGGGCGACCGGGTGCTCGAGATCGGCGCCGGCTCCGGCTATGCCGCCGCGGTGATGAGCCGGGTCGCCGGCGCCGTGATCGCGGTCGAGCGCCATGCCGAGCTGGCCGCGCTGGCGCGGGAGAGGATGGCGCGGCTCGGTTATGCCAATGTCCGGATCGTCGAGGGGGACGGCACCGCCGGCCTCCCCGCCGAGGCCCCGTTCGAGGCGATATTGTGCGCCGCGAGCGGAAGCCATGTGCCCGACGCGCTTCGCCGCCAGCTCGCCATCGGCGGCATATTGGTGATGCCGGTGGGCGAGCCCGACGCCGTCCAGGACCTGGTCAAGGTCGCCCGCCGCGGCGAGGAGGCGTTCGAGCGGGAGGATCTGGGCCCGGTGCGCTTCGTGCCCCTGATCGGGACCCATGGCTGGGCGGACCCGGCCGGAACGGAGTGATGGCGATCCCGCTTTCGCGGGAGAGGGGTTTGCAGGGCGATGGCCTTTCCGCCAAGGCCCATCCCATGTCCCCCGATCTCGCCATCCTCTACGAGCACCCGGCCTGGTTCGAGCCCCTGTTCGCCGCGCTTGAGCGGCGCGGCATCGGCTATGAGGCGATCCGATTGTCGGATCATCGCTTCGACCCCGCCTCGACCGCCATTCCCGCCCCGATCGTCCTCAGCCGGGTCGCCATGTCGAGCTTCCTGCGCGAGGCCGAGCACGGCATTTTCTACGCGGAGGCCCTGCTCGCCCATTGGGCGGCGAACGGCGCCCGGGTGCTGAACGGGGCCGGGACGATCGCCGTCGATCGCTCCAAGGCGCGGCAGCTCTCGCTGATCGCCCGGCTCGGCCATGGCGTGCCGGAAACCCGGGTCGTCCACCGCCGCGAGGATCTGCCGGCGGCGGCCCGGACGATGCGCTGGCCGCTGCTCGTCAAGGCCAATATCGGCGGTTCGGGCGCCGGCATCGTCCGCTATTCGAGCGAGGCGGAACTGGCGGCCTCGATCGCCGACGGGAGCGTTCCGGCCAGCGTCGACTCCGTCCTCCTCGTCCAGGATCATGTGCCCGCCCGCGGCGGAATCATCACCCGGGTCGAGACGCTCGGCGGCAAATTCCTCTATGCGATCGAGGTGGAGAGCGGCGGCGACAGTTTCGACCTGTGCCCGGCCGACGCCTGCCTCGCCCGGCCGGGGCGGGCGGCGGTGCGGATGGCGGCGGCGACTCCGCCGCCCGAACTGGTCGAGGCGGCGGAACGGATCGCGCAGGCGGCCGGGCTCGACGTCGGCGGGGTCGAATATATGGTCGACGACCGCGACGGCACGCCCCGCTTCTACGACATCAACGCGCTCTCGAACTTCGTCGCGAAGCCTCTGGACGTGCTCGGCTGGGACCCGCACGACCGGCTCGTCGATTTCCTCGAGGCGGCGATCGTGGAGGGCCGATGATGCGGTTCGGTTACTGGATGCCGGTTTTCGGCGGCTGGCTTCGCAACGTCGAGGATGAGGGGATGGAGGCGAGCTGGGACTATGTCCGCCGGCTGACCCTGAGGAGCGAGGAGACGGGCTGGGACCTCAGCCTGATCGCGGAGCTGAACCTCAACGACATCAAGGGCGTGGAGGCGCCGGCGCTCGACGCCTGGTCGACCGCGGCGGCGCTTGCGGCGGTGACGGAGCGGATCGAGCTGATGGTCGCGGTTAGGCCCAATTTCCACCAGCCCGCCCTCTTCGCCAAGCAGGCGGCCAACATCGACAATATCAGCGGCGGCCGGCTGTCGCTCAACGTCGTCTCGTCCTGGTGGGCCGACGAGGCGACGCAATATGGGCTCGAGTTCGACCGGCATGACGACCGCTATGCCCGAACCCGCGAATGGCTCGACGTTGTCGACGGCCTGTGGACCGAGAAGCGCTTCAGCTACGAGGGCGAGCGCTACCGGCTCAAGGACGCGATCTGCGAACCCAAGCCGGTGCGCCGGCCCAGGCCGACACTCTATGCCGGGGGCGAAAGCGAGGCGGCCAAGGCGATGATCGCCGAGCAGTGCGACGCCTATGTCATGCACGGCGATCCGGTCGCGGCGGTGGCGCCGAAGATCGCTGGCATGGCGGAGCGGCGCGAGCAAGCGGGGGCGCCGCCGATGGGCTATGGCATGGCCGCCTATGCGATCGTCCGCGACAGCGAGGCCGAGGCGAAAAGGGAGCTCGAGCGGATCACCGCCCTGCCGCCCGAGCCGCCCAAAGGCTTCGACAATTTCGACCAGTGGCTGTCCGGAACCCAGCTCGAGCGCGAGCTGAAGCTCCAGGAATATTCGGTCTCCAACCGCGGCCTCAGGCCCGATCTCATCGGGACGCCGGAGCAGCTTCGCGAGCGGATCGAGGAATATGAGTCGGTGGGGCTCGACCTGCTCCTCCTCCAGATGAGCCCCCAGGCGGAGGAAATGGACCGCTTCGCCGCCCAGGTCATCGCGCCCATGAAGGTCTAGCCGACCGTCATTGCGAGCGCGGCGAAGGGCTCGCGCCGCCGCGCGCTCGATCCTCGGAGACCTCGGCCGCTACCCCTCCACCCTCCTTCGGAGGGACGAGCTAAGCCGCCGTCCAGCCGCCGTCCATGCTGAGGTTCGCCCCCGTGATCGCGCTCGCCTCGCCCCGGCAGAGGAACAGGGCGAGGGCCGCGACCTGGTCGACGGTGACGAACTTCTTGGTCGGCTGGGCGGCGAGGAGGACGTCGTTCATGACCTGCTCGCGGGTCAGGCCGCGGGCCTTCATCGTGTCGGGGATCTGGTTCTCGACGAGGGAGGTCCAGACGTAGCCGGGGCTGATGCAATTGACGGTGACGCCGTGGGTGGCGGTTTCGAGCGCGACCGCCTTGGTGAGTCCGGCGATGGCGTGCTTGGAGGCGACGTAGGGCGCCTTATTGGGGCTCGCGACGAGGCTGTGGGCGGAAGCGGTGTTGATCACCCGGCCCCAGCCTTTCGCCTTCATGCCGGGCAAGGCGAGGCGGACGGTGTGGAAGGCGGCGGTGAGATTGAGGGCGATCAGCAGATTCCATTTCGAGACCGGGAATTCGTCGATCGGGGCGACGTGCTGCATCCCGGCATTGTTGACCAGGATGTCGATGTCGCCGGCCTGCGCCATCATCGTCTCGATCGCCTCCGGGATGGTCAGGTCGGCGTCGCTGTAGCGGGCGCCGAGCTCTGCGCGGAGCCTGTCGATCTCGGCCGGATCGCCGAAGCCGTTGAGGGTCACCCGGGCGCCCTCGGCCGCCAGGGCCCGGGCGATTGCGAGGCCGATCCCGGAGGTGGAGCCGGTGACGAGGGCGGTCTTGCCTTTGAGGAACATGGGATCTCCGCGATTTGGATGACGGCCCCATCTCCGGTCGCGCAGGCGATTGCAACCATAACGGGTGCGCAAACATTGTCCCGGCAGTTCAAGGGAGAGCGGTATGCGTCTTGGCGGCTATCGGACCAGCGACAATGTTCGCGATCAGGGGCAGGGCGGCGGAGGCTTCGGCTTCGGCGGCGGCGGCGGCGGCGGTGGGGGCGGATGCCTCTTCGCGCTTCTGCCGATGGTGCTCAGCAGGTTCGGCATAGGCGGCGTGCTCATCCTCCTGCTCGGCTATTGCGCGCTCAGCTACATGGGCGGCGGCGGCGGGCTCGGCCTCGGCGGCCCGGGGACGACGGTGGCGCCGCAGGCGGGAACCGGAGCGACGGACGACGCCAAACAGGCCTGCTCCACCGAGCCCGCCAAGCGCTTCTCCTGTCAGGTGCTCGCCAATACCGAGGATACCTGGGCCAAGCTGTTCGCCGCCAAGGGGCAGCGCTACCAGCCGGCCGGCTTCCGCTTCTACGGCGGCACCGGCAATTCCGGCTGCGGCGCCGCCCAGGCCGCGATGGGTCCGTTCTACTGCCCGACCGACAACAACATCTATCTCGACACGAGCTTCTATGAGGAGATGCAGACGAAGCTCGGCGCCTCCGGCGATTTCGCCCAGGCCTATGTCATCGCCCACGAAGTCGGGCACCACATCCAGAATTTGACCGGAGTGCTCGAGCAGGCCTCGGGCCAGCAGCGCCGGGTGTCGAGCCGGGAGGGCAATGCGATCCAGGTCCGGGTCGAGCTCCAGGCCGATTGTTATGCCGGCGTGTGGGCCGCCCATGCGAAGGACGAGCAGGGCCGCCCCGCCATGGAGCCGGGCGACGTCGAGGAAGGCCTTCGCGCCGCCCAGGCGATCGGCGACGACACCCTCCAGCGGCAGAGCCAGGGGCGGGTGGTTCCGGAAGCCTTCACCCACGGCAGCGCGGCGCAGCGCACGGCCTGGCTGAGGCGCGGGCTGGAGAGCGGCGATCCGGATAGCTGCGATACGTTCAGCGGAGCGGTTTAAATCCCCCCTGCCTTTGCAGGGGAGGGGGACCAGGCGAAGCCTGGTGGAGGGGCCTTGCTGAACTCGAAGAACCCCTCCACCGCGCTTCGCGCGGTCCCCCTCCCCGAGAAATCTCGGGGAGGATTTTGGGACGGTTCGCGCTAAGAGGTCCTCGACTTACCGAAGGACCTACGCCGCATGATCCGCTTCCTGCTCGCTTTCCTCCTGCTCCCCGCCGCCGCCCTTGCCGCGCCGGCGCCGGACAAGGCCGCCAAGGCCCCCGCTTTCGCCAGCGACCGGCTCAGCGTCGAGGTGACGGGCTCGGGGCCGGACGTCGTTCTGATCCCCGGCCTCAGCTCCTCCCCGCAGGTGTGGCGGAACACGGTCGCGGGCGTGCCGGGCTATCGCTACCATCTCGTCCACATCTCCGGCTTCGCCGGCCGGCCGGCGGGGGCCAACGCCTCGGGGCCGGTGGTCGCGCCGGTCGCCGACGAGATCGCCCGCTACGTCCGCGAGGCGGGACTGAAGAAGCCGGCGATCGTCGGCCATTCGCTCGGCGGGGCCTGGGCGATGATGGTTTCGGCGCGGCATCCCGGGCTGGTCTCGAAGGCGATGGTGGTCGACATGCTGCCTTTCCTGGGGGCGATGTTCGGCGGGCCGACGGCGACTCCCGAGAGCGTCAGGCCGATCGCCGAGCAGATGCGCACCGGAATCGCCACAAGCACCGGCGAGCCCCGGCGCAAGCAGATCGAGCAGAGCATCGCCGGAATGGTTCGGACCGAGGCGCTTCGCCCGGCGATCGTCGAGCATTCCCTGGCCAGCGATTCGGCCGCCTCGGGCCAGGCGATGTACGATCTGATCACCACCGATCTTCGGCCGGACCTGGCGAAGATCA
Source organism: Allosphingosinicella sp. (assembly GCA_040514175.1). Taxonomy (GTDB): domain Bacteria; phylum Pseudomonadota; class Alphaproteobacteria; order Sphingomonadales; family Sphingomonadaceae; genus Allosphingosinicella. Next base: position 5,808 of record JBEVDE010000249.1, read on the forward strand.
AGGTGCCGCTGACCGTGCTCTACGTCACTCCGGCGGGCGCACCGGTGAGCGACGCCCAGATGGATCAATTCTACGCGATGAGCTATGCTGGCGCCCCGCAGGCGGCGCTGAAGCGAATCCCCGCCAGCTACCATTTCATCATGCTCGACTCGCCGGCCGCCTTCCAGGCGGAGCTGAAGGCGTTCCTGGCGAAATAATCCTCCCCACCGCTTCGCGGCGAGGAGGATTTCAGGCCCGCAAAAACGCCCTTATCCACTCCGCCACCAGCGACCGGTCGTTCGGCCGGTCGAGCGAGGCGATGGCCGCGTCGGGGGCGGGGACCCGGGCGCGGCGGTGCTCGATCAGGGCCTGGGCGTAAGCGGGCTCGAACTCGGGGTGGAATTGCATCGAGATCGCGTCTTCATAGTCGAGCAGGCCGAACGGGGTGAAGGCGTTGCCGGCGAGCAGCCGGGCGCCCGGCGGCGGGATCACGATCTGGTCCTGGTGCGAGACCGGGACGGCGATCCGGCCGGGGGGTGATCCACCCATCCAGGGGGCGCTTTCCCACATTTCGTAATCCTGGAGGCCGATGCCCCAGCCGCGCTCCGATTTCTCGACCCGGCCGCCGAGCGCTTCGGCCATCGCCTGGTGACCGAAGCAGATCCCGACCAGTTTCGCCCGCCCCTTCGCCTCGCGAAGGAAGGCGAGCAGGGGCGCGATCCAGGGCAGAGGCTCGTAGACCGCCGCCGCCGAGCCGGTGATCAGGAAGGAGGGATGGGCGTCGGGCGCGGGAAGCGGCGCTCCGCCCTGGACGTCGTAAGCGCGCAACGCGAAGCCGGGCCCGAGCAGCCGCTCGAACATGAGGTCATAGGAGCCGAAGCGCCCGGCCAGATCGGCCGGCGGCCCGCCGGTGCGCAAGAGGCCTATTTCCATGCGGCGCCTCTAACCGGGCTCGGCGGCCGACGCCAGCGACGCGGGATCAGCGGTCGCCGCGGTCGCCCTGGCCGGACTTGACCTTGGTCTTGGCGTGCTGGCGCTGGTCGGCGGCCAGCGAAGCGCCGACGTCGACGACATGCTTGAACCGGCCTTCGGCATCGCGGCGCACATAGCGCTTGTCGTTGCCGGTATCGATCAGCTCGCGCTTGCGCTCGGCCATGGATCAGTCTCCCGAAGATTTAGCTCGGGGAGAAGAATCCCTGGCGGTCGACACGGTTCCGTCGCCCTCAGGCGGCCTCGGCCTCATATTCGTCGCTCATCACCGGGCCCGAATCCTGGCCCTTGGCGGAGACGTCGCGGTCGACCAGCTCGATGATCGCCATCGAAGCGGCGTCGGAGGCGCGGATGCCGGCCTTGATGACTCGGGTATAGCCGCCCTCGCGGCCCTCGTAGCGCGGCGCCAGGACGTCGAACAGCTTCTGGAGCTGCTTGTCGTCGAGCAGCCGGGCGTGGGCGAGGCGGCGGTTGGAGAGGCCGCCCTTCTTGGCCAGCGTGATCAGCTTCTCCGTATAGGGGCGAAGCTCCTTCGCCTTGGCGACGGTGGTGGTGATCTGCTCGTGCTTGATCAGGGCGGCGGCCATGTTGCGGAACAAAGCGGCGCGGTGGCTCGAGGTACGCTGCAGCTTGCGGCCGGCGTTGCGGTGACGCATGTCTTCATCCTTCGTTCGTCCGCAGCCCGTTTCAGGTAGCTGCGGCCGGGCGGTCGTGACGGGGGACGGCCCAAACCCCAAATGCGAAGGCGGAACCACGAGGGCCCCGCCTGCGGGGGCTCCTCAAGCGGAAATGGGCTCGAAAGTCAAGGCTCGGGCGACAGTTACGGTGACTGTCCCCATTCGTGCCGCGGGCGAAAAATCGGTGTCTGACACCGAATTTTCTAGAGCCGCTCGACGATCGTCACATTGGCGAGCCCGCCCCCCTCGCACATGGTCTGGAGACCGTAGCGTTTGCCCTGGGCTTTCAAGGCGTGGACGAGGGTGGTCATGAGCTTGGTGCCCGAGGCGCCGAGCGGGTGGCCCAGCGCGATGGCGCCGCCGTTGACGTTGAGCCTGGCCGGGTCGGCGCCGACCTCGCGGAGCCAGGCGAGAGGGACGGGGGCGAAGGCTTCGTTGACCTCGTAGAGGTCGATGTCGGCGATGCTCATGCCGCTGCGCTGCAGCGCCCTTCGGGTGGCGGGGATGACCTCTTCGAGCATGATTACCGGGTCGCCGCCGGTGACCGTCAGGTTCACGATCCGGGCGAGCGGGGTCATATTATGCTCCTTCAGCGCCTTTTCGGAGACGACGATCACCCCCGAGGCGCCGTCGCAGATCTGGGACGCGTTGGCGGCGCTGATCTTGCCGCCTTCCTTGATCAGCTTCACCGACGCAATGCCTTCGAGCGTGGCGTCGTAGCGAATGCCTTCGTCCTTCGTGTGGAGACCTTCGTGGCCGTCCGCATCAACCACCTTCAGAGGCACGATCTCCTCGTCGAAGGCGCCGGCCTCGGTCGCCCGGGCGGCCTTGCGGTGGCTGTCGAGGGCGAAGGCGTCCAGCTCCTCTTTCCTGAACTGATATTTCTCGGCGATCATCTCGGCGCCTGTGAACTGGCTGAACATCGGCACTCCGAACCGGTCCTGGATTCGCCTGGAGAAGGGGCCGGTGCCGATGCCGTGCTGCATGGGCAGGGTGACGGGGAGGCCCATCGGCACCCGGGTCATCGATTCGACCCCGGCGGCGATGACGACGTCCTGGGTGCCGCTCATCACCGCCTGGGCGGCGAACTGGACCGCCTGCTGCGAGGAGCCGCACTGGCGGTCGATGGTGACCGCGGGGACGGAAATCGGGAGGCTCGAGGCCAGGACGGCGTTGCGACCGATGTGGAAGGCCTGCTCGCCGGCCTGGCCGACGCAGCCCATGATCACGTCCTCGACGAGGGCCGGGTCGATTCCGGAGCGGTGGATGAGGGCGTCGAGCACCTCTGCGGCCATGTCGGCCGGGTGCCAGTCCTTCAGGGCTCCGCCCCGGCGTCCGCCGGCGGTTCGGGCGGCGGCGACGATATAGGCTTCGGGCATGGCGGGGCTCCTGAGGTTTCGAGCGATGTAGTGGGGTAACTCCCTTCCCTGCAAGGGAGGGGTAGGGGGTGGGTCCGCCGAAGGCGGTTGAAACTCCGACTCGGCAATTAGTCTCGCTACGCTCGCCTACCCACCCCGGCCCCTCCCTTCCAAGGAGGGGAGGTAGGGCCGAAGCGGCTCAATCTCTTTCGCGCACCGAACGTGACCGTGATAAGCTCCGCCCAGGGGGGCATGGCCATGAGCGACGATTATCCGGGCGGAAGCGTGGGGCGCGACGATCCGCGCTACGAGACCCTGAGGCGGGGTTTCAACCTCCGATGGGTGGGGGATCCGGACTCGATCGCCCTTCCCGGGAGCGCCGAGCAGGTCCGCGACGTCGTCCAGCGCGCGGTCGATTCCGGCCGGCGGGTGACGGTACGCAGCGGCGGCCATTGCTATGAGGATTTCGCGGTCGGCAATGTCGACGGAATCATCCTCGACATGGCGGCGCTGAACGGGGCCTATTATGACGAGGGCCGCGGCGCCTATTGCGTCGAGGCGGGGGCGACTTTGTGGAACGTCATCTGGACCTTCTACAAGCTCTACGACCGCGCCTTGCCGACCGGCTCCTGCTATTCGGTCGGCGCGGGCGGGCATATCAGCGGCGGCGGCTACGGCCTGCTGGCGCGCAAATACGGGCTCATCGTCGACTGGCTGACCGCGGTCGAGATCGTCACCGTGGATTCCGGCAAGTGCGCCCGGGTCACGATCGCGGAGAAGGACGGAGCGGCGGCCGATCTGTTCTGGGCCTGCCAGGGCGGCGGCGGCGGCAATTACGGGATCATCACCCGCTTCTGGTTCAACGACGTGCCGCCGGCGCCGTCCGAGGCGCATCTCGTCAACGTCGCCTGGGACTGGGAGGATATGGTCGAAGGTGAGTTCAGTGAGGTCATCCGCCGCTACGGCGCCTTCTTCAAGGCGAACAGCGCGCCGGGCGGGCCTTATGACGGGCTCTTCGGCCTGCTCCACCTCACCCATCGGACCTTCATCCCCGAGCTTCCCGACGTCGCCACGGGGCAGATCGTGCTGACCGCCCAATATGTCGGCGACGAGCCGTGGCGGCTGACCGAATTCACCGACTTCATGACCGCCGAAGGCGTGCGGACTCCGGTCGCCCAGCGCCAGCCCGTCGGCCTCAACTTCTTCCCCCATCCGACGACGGCGCCGCAGCGCCTGCCCTGGCTCTACGCGACCCAGTCGCTCGACGGATCGGGCCCCAACCGGCGCGGCAAATACAAATCCGCCTATATGAACGAGCCTTTCCCCGAGGATCAGATCGCGACGATGTGGCGGTTCCTGACCGACGGCTTCGACAACAGCCAGGCCCTTCTCCAGGTCGATTCCTATGGCGGCGCGGTCAACGCTTTGGCCTCGGACGCGACCGCCATCCCGCAGCGAAGCTCGATCCTGAAGCTGCAATATCAGACCTATTGGACCGATCCGTCGCCCGAGGCCGCAAGCCAGAATCTGACGTGGATGAGCGATTTCTACGAGGCGATGTACGGGCCGGCCGGGCCGGTGCCGGACGGGGTGATGGACGGCTGCTACGTCAATTATCCCGACGTCGACCTCGTCGACTGGCAGCATCTCTATTATCAGGGCAATTACCCCCGGCTGCAGCGGGCCAAGGCGGAATGGGACCCGCTGAACATCTTCAACCACGCGCAGTCGGTCGATCTGCCCTGAGCTATTCACTGGCGGGAAAGCCGCGCTCGCGGTAAGGGACGGCGATGGCCGACAATCCCTTTACCCAGCATCCCCACGAAGTGGGCGAATCCTATCCCGAGCATTTCGGGATGGCGTCGCGCTTCGGGCTTCGGATGATCGCCGGCGGCCTCGGCTGCCTCGTCCACGCGGTGTTTCCGTTCCTGTGCGAGCGAACCGGAAGCGAGACCGTGAAAGAGCTCAACGCCACCCTGGGCAAAAGGGTCGACAAGCCCAATTGGGAGCGGCATCCGATCATCTGAGGCGCTCACCGGGGGCGAAGGGGAGGGGCTCTCATGCCGAAGCTCGAGACCTGGTTCATCGGCGCTCACGCCGTCGCTTTCGTCGGCTGGGCCGCCTTGTTCGCTTTGCCGTGGATCGGCCGCCGCCGGGCGGTGCTGGCGGCGCGATGGGCGGCGGTTCCGCTCTGCCTTCTCTATCTCCTCTTCCTGTTCACGCATCTCAAGGCGATCCCGACCGACTCCGGCTACACTCTGGAGGCGATCGGCCGGTTCTTCGACAAGCCGGTGATGCTGCTGGTCGGCTGGATCCATTATCTGGTCCTCGACCTCTGGGTGGGGAGCTGGGAAGCCGAGCATTCGGAACGGTCGGGCGTTCCGAACGCCGTCCTGCTGCCGTGCCTGCTGGCGACCTTCATGATCGGCCCGCTGGGGCTGCTTCTTTATCTCGCCGTGGCGGCCTGGCGGCGCAGGATCCGTCGTCCCAGCGAAGGCTGGGACCCCGGCGGGTGAAGAGCGCCGGCGCCGTTCGCCCGCCGGGACCCCAGCCTTCGCTGGGGTGACGGATACCCGTCCGATTGCGGACAGGCCCCTGTCCGGCAGCGGACAGGAAAAATGCCGTTTGTCGACCGGCGCGGGAGGTTGGTCGCTCTTCCCTAGGCGTCTGGGCATGGCTCGCTTCTTGCAACCGATGACGCTTGTAATCGGCGAAAGGACATGCGGGTGGCGGGCAAGGCGCGTTGGGCGGGACTGGCGGCGGCGGCTTTGCTGTGCGGGGTGGCGGCGCCGGCCTCGGCCGCGCAGGCGCCGGGCGCGGACGGGCGGACCGTCTATGAGGCGGCCTATTTCGGCCAGTTCGCGCCGTCCAACGCGCTCCAGATCGTCCAGCGCGTGCCCGGCTTCACGCTCGAGCTCGGCAACCAGGAGGTGCGCGGCTTCGGCCAGGCGGCGGGCAACGTCGTCATCAACGGCCAGCGGCCGAGCTCGAAGAGCGACACTCTGGAGACGATCCTGGCGCGGATCCCGGCCAGCCGGGTGGCGCGGGTCGAGGTCGGGCCGGGCGATCTGTTCGGATCCGAATTCGCCGGCAAGCCGCAGGTCGTCAACGTCGTCACCACCGCCGCCGGCGGACTCGCCGGAACCTTCAACGGGACGCTGAGGCGGACCTATACCGGCCGGGTCGAGCCCGACGTCACCGTCTCGGCGCTGCTCCGGCGGGGCAAGTCGAGCTTCAACGCCTCGGCCGGCTACCAGGCCTATCCGACGACCGAGGAGGGGTTCGACCGGATCACCGCTCTGCCGAGCGGGGACTTGCTCGAATATCGGGAGAAAGTGAACCGCATCTCCGACCGCACCGCCTTCCTGTCCGGGGCGTGGGAGCATAATGGCGGCGACAACCGCACCGCCCATTTGAATTTCCGGGTCTCGCAGAACTGGTTCGACCTCAGGCAGACCAATGACGTCTTCCCAGTCGGCGGGACCATACGCGACGACCGGCTGACCCAGAATTACGACCGGCGCGACTATGAGCTGGGCGGCGACATCACCCGGCCGCTGTGGGGCGGCGGGCTCAAGCTGGTCGGCCTCGCCACGCGGCGGCAGCGGCATGCCGTCGACACCTCGCTGAACCGGGTGACGAGCCAGGTGACCGGAGGCTTCATCCAGGATCTCGACAACCAGCGCGACGAGAGGGTGCTGCGGCTGGTCTGGAACCGCTCCGACCTCGGCGGCTGGAGCGTCGAGGCGGGCGCCGAAGGGGTGCTCAACAAGCTCGACAGCGACGTCAATTTCTACCGCCTCAACGCCGGCGGCACCCAGACGAGGATCGACCTTCCGGTCGACCAGGCGGTGGTGAAGGAATATCGCGGCGAGGCCTTCGTCAATGCCGGCAGGCCGCTCTCGAAGACGCTCCGCCTCGACATGGGCCTCACCTACGAGGTGTCGCGGCTGACCGTGAGCGGCGACGCCGAAGCCGAGAGGGTGCTCAGGTTCTTCAAGCCCAAGGCCAGCCTCGACTATCGCGACAAATCGGGTTGGCACGCCCAGCTGTCGATCGCGCGCACCGTCGCCCAGCTCAATTTCGACGATTTCATCAGCACCGCCGAGCTGACCAACGACCGCGTCAACGGCGGCAATGCCGATCTCGTGCCGCAGCGGGCGTGGGAGATATTGGCGACCCTCGAGCAGCCCATCCTCGGCGACGGCGTGGTCAAGATCCAGGCGGGCTACAACCGCATCTCGCTGGTCCAGGACCGGATCCCCACGCCCGAAGGCTTCGACGCCCCGGGCAATCTCGGCAGCGGGCGGATGCTGATCCTCAAGAGCACGATCGACGCGCCGCTGGCGAAGCTCGGGATCAAGGGCGGGCGGCTGACCGTGAACTCGTCGCTGATCGATACGTCGGTCGAGGATCCCTACACCTTCCGCAAGCGCCAGTTTTCGGGGTTCAACCGTTTCGCCGCCGACGCGAGCTTCCGCCAGGATCTCGGCAAATGGGCTTATGGGGCGACCGTCTTCTACAACGAGCCCACCTTCTTTTTCCGGCAGAACGAGATCGACCGGCCGTTCAGCGACAATCCCTACGTGACGGCGTTCGTCGAATATCGGCCGAGCCCGAAAACGACCATTACCTTCAGCCTCGACAACGCCAGCAACGCCGCCGCCTTCCGCGACCGCACCTTCTTCACCCCCGACCGGCGCAATCCTTTTCCGGACACGTTCGAGCTCAGGCACCGCAACAAGCACGTCATCCCGGCGATCGGGGTGAAGCACAGCTTCGGGTGAAACCCCTCTCCTGCTTTTCGCGGGAGAGGAGGGGCCCAAGCCGGAGGCTTGAGAGGTGAGGGTCTTGCTGACTCAGCGGTCCAGACCCTCACCTCCCACCGCTGCGCGGCGGGCCCCTCCTCTCCCGTAAGGACGGGAGAGGGAATCGGATTCACGGCGCCGAACACGCCGGAACCCGCGAGCGGGCTGTTTCGTTCCCTTCTTATCGATCGAGGAGAGGAGCCATGGCGGTTCAGGAATCCTATGCGTCGCCGAGAGAGGCGATCCGGGACGAGCAGGCGGCGGATTATGCGCATGAGCTGATCTCGTCGCGGCGGGTCGAGGGCACTTCGGTCTACAGCGGCTCGGGCGAGAAACTGGGCACGATCCACAGCGTCATGATCGGCAAGCGCAGCGGCCAGGTCGCCTATGCGGTGCTTTCCGCGGGCGGCTGGCTGGGCATCGGCGCCCATGTCCATCCCTTGCCCTGGGCTTTGCTCACCTACGACGTCGACCGCGACGGCTATGTCGTGGCGGTGGACCGCGAGCAGCTCGGCCAGGCGCCGTCGATGACCCTCGACGAGACCGACCGGCCGATCGACCGCGACTATCAGGAAAGGGTCAGCGCCTATTGGGGCACATTGCCCTGGTGGGGGCTGTAAATTAATCGGTGTCAGACACCGAATTTCCAGGGGTCGCGCCTGACTTCCCGCCGTCGAAGTTAATTGGTGTCTGACACCGATTAATATCCCCAGTGGGGCCCCAGCCTTCGCTGGGGCGACGTCAGCCCCAGGCGATGAAGGGTGGGTTGAGGAAGGCGCGGTCGATCTTGCCGTAGGCCAGCGGCCCGGCCTCACGGCCGTCCTCGCCCAGCGCCATGACACGGCCGCCGGCGGCCTCTAAAATGGCCTGGCCGGCGGCGGTGTCCCATTCGGCGGTCGGACCGTGGCGCGGATAGACGTCGGCCGTCCCTTCCGCGACCAGGCAGAATTTGAGCGACGAGCTCGAGGGGACGAAGTCGGCGATGCCGAGATGCGCGCCTTTTTCCGCGGTGCCGTGGGCGGCGTGGCTGCGGCTGCCGACGGCGGTCAGCCCGGAGGCGGGGCGTGGGCGGGGGCGGATCGGCTCGGCGCCGCCGCCGCCGCGGACCCGGAAGGCGCCTTCGCCGCGGGCGCCGTAATAAAGCAGCCTGGAATCGGGCGCGTAGATCACGCCCGCGACCGGCGCGCCGTCCTCGATCAGGCCGATGTTGACGGTGAACTCGCCGTTACGCTGGACGAAGCCGCGGGTGCCGTCGAGCGGGTCGACGCAGAAGAAGCGGCGGCCGAGCGCCGGGATCCGGCCGGCGGCCGCTTCCTCCTCGGCGAGCACCGGCACGTCCGGGAAGGCGGCGGCGAGCCGCTCGAGGATGATCGCCTCGGCATGGCGGTCGGCGATGGTGACGGGCGAGCCGTCCTCCTTCTCGATGACCTCGCAGCCCTCGCGATAGATGCGCTCGATCTCGGCGCCGGCGGCAAGCGCGGCCTCGATCAGGATGGGAAGGAGGTTTGGCAGGGTCATCGCTTGCTCGTCGCCCCAGCGAAGGCTGGGGCCCCAGGGAGTGAAGGAAGCAGGCGCATTTCACCCGCCGGGGCCCCCAGCCTTCGCTGGGGCGACGGTCAATGCAACGAGCCTGCCCTAGATAGCAAGGCCCGGATCGCCCTCGAGGACCTTGCGCTCCAGCCGCGGCGTTTCGCCCGGCCGCCACAGCCGGGCGGTGTGGACGACCCGGTAGCGCAAAGGTCCGCCGTCGGGTCGTTCGCTCCGGGTGATGGGCCGCGGGATGCAGACGAACTCGGTCCGCATCTCCTCGACCGAAAGGCGCACCGTCGCATAGCCGTGGCCGCCCGCGTCGAAAAATTCCAAATGCGGCGCGAGATCCGGATTTCTAAGCGCTTTCGCCCGATCGAGGTCGAACGACTTGGCATATTCGAGCGACGAGCGAACACCGTGGAGGAGCGTCATATTATACGTCCAGTCCGGTTTCGATGCGCCGGGGCGGTCGGCGAGGTAGAGCGGCTTGAGCGGATTCGGCTTCTTGAAGCCATGTTCGAAGCCTTCCATCGCTCCGGGGCTGACGAGCGATCCACCGACGAAGCTCAAGCCGACCGGCTCGAACTTGCGCGGCGGTAGCGAGGCAGCCGCATAGCCCGCCCAAAAGCTGTGGCGGTCGCCCGAGACGATCGCGAAGCCGGTGATCTTCGAATCGCGAACGAGATCGTAAATTTCCTTGCGCTCGGCATAGGCCGCTCCGTAATCGTCGGTGCGCAGGATCGCATAGGTATCCGCCGGCCACGGCTTGTCGACCAAGCCAGCCGGGAGATTTTGCGGATCGACTCGAATGTCGAGCGCGCCGAGCGAATTGCCCCAGATTTTCCAGGTCGCTTTCGACTTGCGCAGCTGATCCTTGAACCACGTCTTCTGCTCGACCCCGAGGATGGTCCGCGGCGCCTTATCCTGGCGCGGATTGGGAATGCGCGCCTCGCGGAAGTGGAGCTCGGCCGGCGGCTTGCCGCCGTCATAGGCACGGCCGGCGTCGAGCGCGATCGTCGCTTCCTCCGAGAACATGCCGCCGAAGGCCGGATCGAAGATCTTTTCGACTCCGTCGACGTTGGTCGGGTCGTCGCCGCAGAAACTGTGCTGGTCGGTGAGGAAGAGATCGAGATGCTTGCCATAGCGCAGGCCGCGATAGGCGATCAGGCTGCGGATCGCGGTCAGGTTATTGGGCTCCTGGCCGAGGCCGTGTTCGTCCCAATTCTCGATCGTAACGTTCTCCACCCGCGGCGGGCCGAACTCGGCCAGCGAGCCGCTCGGCGCCCGCACCCGCGCCGGGAGATATTCGAACCAGGCCTGGTTGGCAGCGACCTTGACCGTCTGTCCCGGTTGGGGAGGCCCGCCGGCCTGGACGATGCTCTGCCGGCCCTGCCAGGAGAATTCGTGATTGTCCCAGATCGCCACGAACGGCCAGCGCGCCCGTGCATCCTGCAGGTCCGGATCGGCGAGATAGCCGCGATAGATGGCGCGGTAGCCGTCGAGGGTGAGCGGATAATGGAACTTGCCGACCGTGCCGCCGTCCGAGATCCGAGCGACTTCGTAAATGGTGCGGTCGTAGCGCGTCTTCTGTTCTTCGGGATATTGAACGACCTCGTAGATGAAGTCGCCGAGGTGGAGCACGAAACCGAGCTGCTCGGCCGCGGCCGCGCGCTCGTCCTCGAAGATCATCCGCCGATAGCCGTTGAGCTTGCCTTCATTGATGTCCTGGCAGCTGACGAAGGCGAAATTGACGGCGCGCGGGTCGTTGGCGGCGGGCGCGGTGATCGTCCGGCCGATGCGGCTGCCATTGCCCTGCGAGTCGGTGAATCGGTACCAATAGGTCCGCGCCGGCTTGAGGCGGCCGACCAGGACCCGGCAGGTCCAGTCCGAGGCGGCCGAAACCGGGGCGGGCGCCTGGGCCACGACGTGGCGGAAGGCCTGGTCCTCGGCCACCTCGACGGTGAGGATTTCCCGCTCCCCTTGCGCGAACGGGCGCCGGGTCCACAGGATGATGCTGTCGGGGGCCGGATCGCCGGACGCCACCCCTTCGGGATAGAGATCCCGCCGCTCCCTCCACTTGCCGCGCGCGGCCCGCGCCGGGCCGGCCCAGGCGAGCGAAGCGCCCATGGCGGCGGCCGCCTGGAGGAACGCGCGCCGGCTGAACGTCATGTCATTATCCCCCGCTGCCCAGCCGCCGGTAATGCCAGCGCAAATGATCCTCGATGAAGGTCGAGATGAAATAATAGCTGTGGTCGTAGCCCTCCTGCATCCTCAGAGTCAGTGGGATCCCGGCATTTGCGCAAGCCTTGGTAAGGAGCCAGGGCCGAAGCTCCCGTTCCAGGAAGCTGTCGGCCGTGCCCTGGTCGACGAGCAGGTCCGGCACCCGGGCGCCGTCCTCGATCAGGGCGACGGCGTCGTGGGCGCGCCAGGCGGCGCGGTCGTCGCCGAGATAGCGGCCGAGCGCCTTCTCGCCCCACGGGACCTGAGAGGGCGCGACGATCGGGGCGAAGGCGGAGACGCTTCGGTAGCGGCCGGGATTGCCGAGCGCGAGGGTGAGGGCGCCGTGGCCGCCCATCGAATGGCCGGTGATCCCCTGGCGCGCCATGTCGGAGGGGAAGTTCGCCGCGACGAGATTGGGCAGCTCCGCCGTCACATAGCGCGCCATACGGTAATTGCTCGCCCACGGCGCCTGCGTCGAATCGACGTAGAAGCCGGCGCCCTGGCCGTAATCATATTCGGGCTCGTCGGGGACGTCCGGGCCGCGTGGGGACGTGTCGGGGGCGACGAGGATCAGTCCAAGCTCGGCGCAGACGCGCTGGTAGCCGCCTTTCTCGACGACGTTGGCGTGGGTGCAGGTGAGGCCGGAGAGGTACCAGAGGACGGGCAGCGGCGCTCCGGCCTCGGCCTGCGGCGGAAGGTAGATGCCGAAGATCATGTCCGTGCCGGTCTCGCGGCTGGCGTGGCGGCAGGCGAGCTGGGTGCCGCCGAAGGACCGGGCGGAGGAGAGGGTTTCGAGGGTCATTTCATTCTCCGTCGCCCCAGCGCAGGCTGGGGCCCCAGGGGGTGAAAGGCACAGGGATGGTTCTCGCTGGGGTCCCAGCCTTCGCTGGGACGACGCGCCATCAGTATACCACCACGCTCCGGATGCTCTCCCCCGCGTGCATCAAATCGAAGGCCTTGTTGATGTCGTCCAGCGGCATGGTGTGGGTGATGAGCGGGTCGATCTCGATCTTGCCGTCCATATACCAGTCGACGATCTTCGGAACGTCGGTCCGGCCCCTCGCGCCGCCGAAGGCCGAGCCCTTCCACACCCGGCCGGTGACGAGCTGGAAGGGGCGGGTGGCGATCTCGCGGCCGGCCTCGGCGAC
>JBEVDE010000045.1:0-8499 GCA_040514175.1 Allosphingosinicella sp.
CTATCTGACCGCCCTCGCCCTCGCCCGCGACAGCGGCCTGTTCGCCGCCGGCGTGGACTTTCACGGAGTCCATTCGATGCTCCGGCCGCTCCCCGGCAATCTGTCGCCCGACGCCCAGGCCGCGGCGCGCCAGCTCCAGTGGACCAGCTCGCCGATGGGCGCGATCGAGCGCTGGCGCTCGCCGGTGTTGCTCATCCACGGCGACGACGACCGCAACGTCGACTTCTCCCAGTCGGTGCTTCTCGCCCGCGAGCTCGCCGCCCGGCAAATCCCCTATCGCGAGCTCGTCTTCCCCAACGAGCGCCATGCCTTCCTGCTCCACGAGCATTGGCTGGCGAGCTTCCGGGCCGCCGAGGCCTTTCTGGAGGAAAATCTGAAAGACCGCCGCCGATGAACGGCGTCCGGCGCGCGCTCGCCGTCTGCCTCGTCCTGGCCGGATCGGCGCCCGCTTTCGCCAGGGACATGTTGATCCGCGGCGCCCGGATCTTCGACGGCACCGGCGCGCCCGCCGAACCGGGCAACGTGCTGGTTCGGGATGACCGGATCGTCGCGGTCGGCCCGGCGGTCCGCGCGCCCCGCGGAAGCCGGATCGTCGACGCCCGCGGCCTGACCCTGATTCCCGGCCTCCACGATCTTCACACCCATCTGCGCGCGCCCGCCTTCGACGCGCCCGACGATCTCCCCAAGGCCTATGCCGGATATCTCGTCAACGGCGTGACCTCGGTGAACGAATTTTCGGTTTCGCCGGAGATGCTGGCGCCGATCCGGGAGATGATCGGGTCCGGGGCGGTGGCGGCGCCGAACCTGCAGATGGCCGCCCGCCTCGGCGTGCCGGGCGGGCACGGCACCGAATTCGGCTGGGGCCGGTCCTTCACCCTGGAAGCGGCGACTCCGCGCGCCGCCCATCTGGCCATGGCCCGGGCGCTTCCCTACCGGCCGGACGTCATCAAGGTCTTCGCCGACGGCTGGCGCTACGGCCGCTCGCCCGGCCTCAACAGCATGAACGAGCCGACCCTGGCCGCCATCGTCGAGGAGGCGCACGCCGCCGGCATTTCCGTCATCACCCACACCGTCACCCTGGAGGGCGCCAAGGTCGCCGCGGCCGCGGGTGTCGACGCGCTCGGCCACGGCATCGGCGACGCGCTCGTCGACGACGCCCTGATCGCCCTGATGAAGGCCAGGGGCACCGCCTACATCCCCACCCTTGTCGTCTACGAGCCGCAGGAGGGCCGAACCTTCCTGCCGGCCGAATGGCGCCGGCTTCGCCCGCCGGAGCGGGCGCGCGAGGAAGCGCGCGTGGCGGACGAGCCGGCGTCGGAGCGTTCGGCCGCCCGCTGGACGGTCATGCGCGAGAATGTCCGCCGGCTGAAGGCGGCCGGGATCCCCATCGCGATCGGCACCGACGCCGGTATCGGCGGGGTCTATCACGGCGCCTCGACCCTGCGCGAGATCAGGTGGCTGACCGACCTCGGCTTCACCGCCGCCGAAGCCCTGACCGCCGCCACCTCCGTCAGCGCCGGAATCCTCCGGCAAGGCGGCCACGGCCGTATCACTCCCGGACAGCGCGCCGACCTCGTTCTGACCGGCGGCCGTCCGGACGAAAGGATCGCCGATCTCTACGACGTCCGGCGAGTCTTCGTTGCGGGCCGCGAGATGCCGCTCAAGCGGCTGGCCCGGGTGCTCGCCGACGACCAACCGTCGCCGCTTCCCGTCCATCTCATGGCCGGGCCGATCCACACCGGCGCCGGCCCCGCCGGCCGGACCGATCTCGATACGCTTCCGGTCGAGGGCACCGATCCGGGGATGGATCACAGCCATCTCGACCTCGCCCATGCGACCGGCGGCCGGCTGTTCCTGATGGCGGGGATGGGCGCCGCGCCGCGGCCCTTCGCGGAGCTTCAGCTGCCGCTGACCCGGGGCGCGGTCCAGCTCGCCGACGCGAGCGGCTTCGCCGGCCTCGCCTTCGAGGCGCGCGGGGCGGGCGACTACGAGCTTCAGCTCAACAGCTACGGCATTCACCCGCGAAGCTGGTTCCGGGCCACATTCGAAGCGGGCGAGGCCCGGCGCGAGATCCGAATCCCGTTCAGCGCGTTCGCAAGCCCGCTCGCCGGGGCCCGGCTCGATCCGGCGAGGCTGCGCGCCCTGCTCTTCCGGCTGGAGGGCAAGCCGGGCGCCGGCGCCTGGCTCGAGCTCGGCAACATCCGCTTCTACCGGTAAGAGTCCGTCCTCCCAGCGCAGGCTGGGACCCCAGTGGGTGAAATACACCGATGCCCTTCACCCGCCGGGGCCCCAGCCTTCGCTGGGGCGACGAATTAAACATAATGCGGCTCGCCGCGCTCGCGCAGGGCTTCGTAATGGACGAGCGCCGGCTCGGGCCCGAACGGGACCGGCGCGCCGCGCCGGAAGGCCCATTCGCCGCGGTCGCAATCCCCGGCCCGGACATAGCCGTTCACGTACAGCCGCCGCCGGTGATTCGAGCGATTGGCGCCCGAGCCGTGCACCAGGAACGGGCTCCACAGCGCCAGGTCGCCCGGATCGAGCGCGACTTCGATCGCGCTCTCCGGCGACAGGCCCGCCGACCGGAGGACGGCGTCGTCCATCGCGACTCCCAGCACCACGAGCGGCGTGTCGAGCTTGAGGTCGCCGTCGCGATGGCTGCCCGGGATGAAGCGCATGCAGCCGGACTCCGGACTGTGCGGGTCGATCGCCAGCCCGGTCTGAACATAGGCGCCGCCGAGGTTGCGATAGGCGTCGGCCGGCTCCCGGAACTGGCAATCCTGGTGCCAGGCGAACTCGCCTTTCCCGCCGGGCTCCTTCCAGTGGATCTGGTTGATGATCTGCTTGAGATCGCCGCCGATGAGAGGCGCCAGCAGGGACGCCATGCGCGGATCGAGGCGGACCGCGTTGAGCGCCGGCTGGTGGTAGGAAGGCCATTGCACCATCCGCACCTGCGGCCCGCCCGGCTCGGCCGCGACGTTGTAGAAGAGATTGCCGTGACGGAAGCTTCGGCCATGACGGACGCCTTCCGAATGGACCCGATCCGCCGCCGCGCCGATCCTCGCCACCTCGTCCGCCGAGAAGAAGCCCCGGACGATCGCATATCCGTCCCGCCGATACTGAGCGACATGCTCCACGCTATTCCACTCCAATTCCTGCTTTCCTTCAGGGGCAGGTCCCCGGTGTCGGCCGGTGCGGCAGCGCCCGGCCGGCGGCCCTTCCGGTCAGAACGCCCCGGTCGACCGCAAGCACGCCATTGACCAGGACGAGGCTCACCCCCGCCGCGGTCAGCGCCGGCCGCGCATAAGTGGCGCGGGCCGCGAAGCGCCTGGGGTCGAACACCACTATGTCGGCAAAAGCGCCCGCCTTCAGCCGTCCGCGTCCCTCCAGGCGGAAGGTGTCGGCCGCCAGGGTGGAGCTGCGCTCGATATACTCGCGCAGGGTGAGGACCCGCTCGGCGGCGACATATTTGGAATATTTGCGCGCGAAGCTGCCGTAGGTGCGCGGATGGCCGGTCGAGGCGTCGGAGCCGGTCATCACCCAGGGCCGGCGCATGAACGCCTTGATGTCCGCCTCGGTCTGGTTGAACGACGCGACCGCCGGATCGCCGGCCCGGATCACGGCGATGGCGTCGGCAATGGGGTCGTTCCGGCCCATCGCGAGGTCGGCCAGGGTGCGGCCGCTGAGCGCCCCTTCGGTGATGAGCAGAGCGGCCGCCCCGCCGCGCCGGCGCAGATTTTCCGCCATGTCGGCGCGCAGGCGTCCGGCGAGCTTCGGATCGTCGAGGCGCTCGAGCAGCTTCGGCCGGCCGCCGTCCTGCGCCCACAACGGGACGAGCGCGGCGGTCAGGCTCGTGCCCGAGGCGGACCAGGGATATTGGTCGGCGGTCACGGCCTGGCCGGCCCGCCTCGCCGCCTCGACCTTCGCGACGATCGCCGGCGCCTGGCCGTGGACGTCGACCCCGAGCGCCTTGATGTGAGAGATATTGACCGGCACCCCCGCCTCGCGCCCGATCGCGATCGCCTCGTCGACCGCCGCGGCGAGGCCGATATTGTAGGAGGATTCGTCGCGAATGTGGCTGTCGTAAAAGCCGCCGCGTCGCCCGGCCTCGCGGGCCAGCTCGATCACTTCCCCGGTCCTGGCGAAGCTCTGAGGCGCGTAGAAGAGGCCCGTCGAGAGCCCGAGCGCGCCCTGGCACATGGCCCTGGCAACCAAATTGCGCATGCGCCCGAGCTCGTCTTCGCCGGGCGCCCGGTTCGCCGCGCCCAGCACCTCCCGGCGGACCGCCCCGAATCCGACATAAGTGGCGTAATTGAGCCCTGGCGGCCGGCTCGCGGCGCCGCCCAGCACCCCGGCGACGTCGGGATCGCCGCCGCCGTCATTGCCGATAAAGGCGGTGGTGACGCCCTGCAGCAGGAA
Source organism: Allosphingosinicella sp. (assembly GCA_040514175.1). Classification (GTDB taxonomy): domain Bacteria; phylum Pseudomonadota; class Alphaproteobacteria; order Sphingomonadales; family Sphingomonadaceae; genus Allosphingosinicella. The sequence goes on from JBEVDE010000045.1 coordinate 4,417, forward strand.
CGCCGGGACGAGGCGGGTGCGGGCGTCGGGCGAGGCGAGGTCTTCGCCGATATGGGTGTGCGGGTCGATGAAGCCCGGAGCGACGATCATGCCCCGGGCGTCGATGACCCGCTTCGCGGCGACGGGGAGCTTCCGGCCGACCGCCCGGATCCGGTCCCCGGCGATGGCGACGTCGCCGGTGAAGGGCGCGTCGGAGCCGGTATAGATTGTGCCGCCGCGGATCAGCAGGTCGACCGGCGCGGGCGGTGCAGCGGCGCCGATGGCGAGGAGAGCCAGCAAAATTCCTCCCCGCGATTTCGCGGGGAGGGGGACCGCGCGAAGCGCGGTGGAGGGGTTCTTCGGACTCAGCAAGGCCCCTCCACCAGGCTTCGCCCGGTCCCCCTCCCCGAGAAATCTCGGGGAGGAATTAGAAGGAAACCCCCTCATCCGTTCCCCCAGAATCCCGCCTCGGGCGGCGCCAGCATACCGCCTTCGTCCCTCACGCCCCCCGGCCTGTCCTCCCGGAGCCAAAGCGGACCGTCAAGGTCGACGAAGTCGGACAAAGCGGCGACGTGGAAGGCGGGCGCGATCGAGAGCGAGGAGCTGACCATGCAGCCGGTCATCACAATGAGGCCGCGGGCCCTGGCGGCGTTGGCGAGCTCGAGCGCGGCCGTCAGGCCTCCGGTCTTGTCGAGCTTGACGTTGACGGCCTGGTAGCGAAGCGCGATCCGGTCGAGATCGGCGGCGATATGGACCGCCTCGTCGGCGCAGATCGGAACCGACGGAACGAAGCCGGCCAGCCAGGAATCCGAATCGGCCGGCACGGGCTGCTCGATCAGATCGATCTCCATTTCCAGGAGGACCTGCTGCATGGTCTCGAGCAGCCGCTGGTCCCAGCTTTCATTGGGATCGACGATCAGCGCCGCGCCCGGCGCCGCCGCGCGGACGGCCCGGATCCGGGCGGCCGGATCGTCGGCGTCGACCTTGACCTTGAGAAGCGGCGCTCCGGCGTGCATCGCCGCCGCTTCGGCCATCGCCCCGGGCGTGTCGATGCCGAGCGTGATCGCGCTGACGAGCCGGCCGGGGCGAACGCCCAACCGGTCCGCGACGTCGATTCCGGACAGCTGCGCCTCCAAGTCCCAAAGGGCGCAGTCCACCGCGTTGCGGGCGGCGCCGGGCGGGAGGAGCGACTGAAGCGCCTCGCGATCCGCCCCCGCTTCCACCGCCGGGCGCGCCTGCTCGACGGCGGCCAGAGCGGCCTCGACGCTCTCGCCGTAGCGCGGATAGGGCACGCCTTCGCCGCGGCCGGCGGTCTCGCCGTCGCTCACCGTCACACTGATCACGTCGGCCGCCGTCTTGACGCCGCGCGAGATCCGGAACGGCCGGCTCAGCGCGAAGCGATCGTGCTGTGCGTGGAGGGTTCGAGGCATAAAAGCTCGTCGATGAGGGGATCGACTCCGAAGGCGACGGGGTCGGTGCAGGGCAGGCCGAGCGCATCGGCGGTACGATCGCACAGGCGCCGCGCCTCGTCGCGACCCAGACCGGAAGTGTTGAGGCAGATGCCGGCGGCGCGGACGTCCGGGCTGGTCAGCCGGGCGGCCTCGAGGTTGCGGTCGAGGCACTCGCCGAGGTCGGGAAGGGACCGCCCCGGGATGCCGCGCATATGGTCGCGGCCCGGCCGGTGGCACAGCACGATCGCTTCCGGCTGGGCGCCGTGAAGAAGGCCCAGCGAGACTCCCGCGAAGCTCGGATGGAAAAGCGACCCCTGCCCCTCGATCACGTCCCAGCCGCCGTCGTGGCGGGCGGGGGCGAGCTGCTCGATCGCGCCCGAGATGAAATCGGCGACGACCGCGTCGACCGGCACGCCCTCGCCGTCGATCAGGATTCCGGTCTGCCCTGTGGCCCGGAAATCGGCGGCGAGCCCCCGATCGCGAAGGGCGGCGGTGAGCGCGAGCGACGCGTACATCTTGCCGACCGAGCAATCGGTTCCGACCGTCAGCAGGCGATGGCCGGCCCGGGGATTGCCGTTGCCGACGGCCAGATCGGCGGGCGGCTCGCGGACGTCGAACAGCTCGAGGCCGCGCTCCCGGGCGAGAGCGGCCAGCACCGGCTCGTCGCGAAGCCTCTGGTGGAGCCCGGCGGCGACGTTCATTCCCGCGGTCAGCGCGATCGCGGCATCCTCGACGAGGTCGCTTCCCAGCCTGCCGCCGGCGCCGGCGATGCCGAGCACCAGCGTCCGGGCGCCCGCCTCGACTCCCCCGACCATGGTCAGCCGCGGCAGGCCCAAAGTGAGCGGACAATCGTCGTGGCGGAATTCGCCGACGCAATCCTGCCGCCGGAAGGTCGCCAGGCCGCGCGACGTCTTGATGCTCATCGCGTCCGCGCAATGGCCGAGATAGAGGAGATAAGGGCCGGGGATCATGGCGCGAGCGTATCGCCCCCGGGCGCGCTTGCGAGCATAGCGAGTGGGCCGCTCGCCATAATCTTCCGTTATGGCGGTCCTTCCCTAAATCCTCCCCTGCCTTTGCAGGGGAGGGGGACCAGGCGAAGCCTGGTGGAGGGGCCTTCCCGAGTCCGAAGAACCCCTCCACCGCGCTTCGCGCGGTCCCCCTCCCCGAGAAATCTCGGGGAGGAATTTAGGATCGCTACTCCGACCCGAGCACCCGCGACAGGGTCTTGAGGAAGTCCATGGCGAGCGCATTGGGCGGCCGGTTGGTCAGATACATGGCGTGGATGTCGAAGACGAGCTTCGGCTCGAGCGGCCGCACCGACAGGCCCGGCGCCATCGACGCCTGGGCGGTGAAGCTGTCGACCACCGTCATCCCGACGCCCTGCCGGACCAAGGCCGTGGCGATGTAGAAGGTGCGGGCCGAGACGATCTCGTCGAGCTCGAGGTCGAGCCGCTGAAGCTCCTGGGTGAAGAGCTGGCCGATCGGGCCGCTCGCGGCGAGGCTGATGAAGGGCTGGCCGCGAAGCTGCCCGAGCTCGACCCGGGGCGGAGCGTCCGGCATGTCCTGCTCCTGGTAGAGGACGACCAGCTCGCCCTGGCCGAGCCAGCGATGGCCGATCGGCGCGGCCGGCGGAACCTGGAAGGCGACCGCGACGTCGGTCTCGCGCTCGTAGAGCTTGCGCAGCAGATCGTCGTGATGGACGGTCTGCAGGTCGAACTTCACTTTCTCGTGGGTCCGCCGGAAGCGCGACACCGCCACCGGAATCGCCTGCAGCGCGAGCGACGGCAGAGCGGAGATGCGGAGCATTCCGCCCTCGCCCCGCTTCAGATGCCGGCCGGCCTCGCGAAGGGCGTGGACCCGGTCCTGGATCTCGCGGGCGTCGTTGAACAGGACATGGGCGTCCTCGGTCGGGACGAGGCCGCCGCTGGTGCGCTGGAAGAGCTGGAAGCCGAGCAGCGATTCGGCATGGCGAAGCATCTTCGAGACCGAGGGCTGCGACACGTTGAGAGCGCGCGCCGCCGCGCTGACCGAGCCGTTGACGTAGACGGCGTGGAAGATCTCGATGTGACGCAGGTTCATGAAGCGGGAGCCTTCGGCATGGCGGCTTAGCTAGAGCAGATTGTGGAAAAGGGGAACGGCGTCGGCGGCCAAAATCCTCCCCGGCATTTGCCGGGGAGGGGGACCATGCGAAGCATGGTGGAGGGGTAACTGGCAGAGGCCTGGGCGGATTACCCCTCCACCACGCTTCGCGTGGTCCCCCTCCCCACCGCTTCGCGATGGGGAGGATTTTCTAGCTTCGCGCGAGCCGGCTGAGCGCCTGGAAGTCGCGGCCCGGCGGCGGCGGCGTCTTCGGAACGGCCGCTCCCAGGACCACCGGCGCGGCCGCCGACTCCAGCGGCGAATCGAGGAAATTCCAGAGCAGGGTGCGCTCGCCGTCGGTCATGTCGCGGGTCACCGGCATGTAGCGGTAGAGCTCGAAATTGCCGGGATCGGTGAGCTTCTTCAGGACCGCCCCGAAGGCGTGGACCTGGGCGGGGTCGGCGAGGTTCAGCCAATTGTCCATGCAGGGCGCCATCGCGTTCCAGTTGGCCAGGACGCCGGTGTAGACGTTGTCCCAGGTCGGCGGCAGCGAGCCGATCGCCTCGTCGGCCGG
>JBEVDE010000046.1:0-17224 GCA_040514175.1 Allosphingosinicella sp.
GTTGGTCCAGACCGTGAAGAAGGTTTCCGGAAGGGCCGCCGCCTCCACCATCGAGAATCCGCCAGGCACCGGCAGGCACTGCCCCTCGGGCGCGACGCAATATCGCGCATAGCCGCCGCCCGCGACCAGGGCACAGACCCGCTCGCCGTCCAGCCGGCCGCCGACGATCGTGCCCGCGACTTCGAGGCCCATTATGGTCGGGGCGCCGGGCGGCGGCGGGTAGACGCCGAGGCGCTGCATCACGTCGGGCCGGTTGACCCCGGCCGCCTCGACCCGGATCAGCACTTCGCCGGGCCCCGGCTTCGGAACCGGCCGCTCGACCGGCCGGAGCACCTCGGGCCCGCCGGGCGCCTCCGGATCGATCGCGATCATCGTCTTCGGCATCGTCTCTGGGATTGCGTCCATGCGGTCACGCCTCGCGCCGAAAGCGGGCCGGCGCAAGCCCCTCGGCTTGACGGCGCGGTCCGGAAGGAGGATTCTGGCGGCCATGGACCTGGACGAGCTCTTTCCAAGCAAGCCCGACGATCCGCTGATCCTGCTCGGGCGACAGGACCTCGATCCGCTTTCGGTGGACGAGCTTCACGCCCGGATCGAGGCGCTCGAGGCCGAGATCGCCCGGGTGCGCCTCAAGATCGACGCCGCGGTTAACCACCGGGCAAGCGCCGAGCAGCTATTCAAGAAATGAGGGAGCTACGGGAACATTCGGCCTTTTCCCCAGCTTTTTCGGAGGTGCGCTTGATGACGGCCCTGCGACGTCCGACATTAAGGCCGTGTAGCCCGTGAATTTCGCGGGCTTTGAGGAGTAAACGACTTGCCTTCCTTCGCCCGCGAACTCGAGCAGACCCTGCATACCGCGCTGGCGGAAGCCAGCGGCCGCCGGCACGAATATGCGACCCTCGAGCATCTCCTGCTCGCCCTCACCGAGGACGCCCACGCCTCCAAGGTGATGAGCGCCTGCGGAGTGGACCTGAAGGAGCTTCGCGAGGCGGTCCGGGCCTATCTCGACAGCGAGCTCGAGGCGCTGAAGGTCGACGGCCAGACCGACCCTTCGCCGACCAGCGGCTTCCAGCGCGTCGTCCAGCGCGCCATCCTCCACGTCCAGTCTTCGGGCCGGGACGAGGTGACCGGCGCCAACGTCCTCGTCGCCCTCTTCTCGGAGCGGGAGAGCTACGCCGTCTACTTCCTCCAGCAGCAGGACATGAGCCGCCTGGACGCCGTCAGCTACATCAGCCACGGGGTGGGCAAGGGCGAGACCTCGTCCGAGCCGCAGGAGGTCAAGGGCGTCGAGGATTCCAAGCCCGAGGAGGGCAAGAAGAAGAATGAGAGCGCCCTCAAGCAGTTCACCGTCAATCTGAACGAGAAGGCGCTGAGCGGCCGGGTCGATCCGCTGATCGGCCGCGGGCCCGAGGTCGACCGGACCATCCAGATTCTCTGCCGTCGGTCCAAGAACAACCCTCTCTACGTGGGCGATCCGGGCGTCGGCAAGACGGCCATCGCCGAAGGCCTGGCGCGCAAGATCATCGAGGGCGACGTTCCCGAAGTCCTGAGGGAAGCGGTCATCTATGCGCTCGACATGGGCGCACTGCTCGCCGGCACCCGCTATCGCGGCGACTTCGAGGAGCGGCTGAAGGCGGTGGTGACCGAGCTCGAGAAGCTCCCCAACTCGATCCTGTTCATCGACGAGATCCACACCGTGATCGGCGCCGGCGCGACGTCGGGCGGAGCGATGGACGCCTCGAACCTCTTGAAGCCGGCCTTGTCGGGCGGAACCATCCGCTGCATCGGCTCGACCACCTACAAGGAGTTCCGCAACCATTTCGAGAAGGACCGGGCCCTGCTCCGGCGCTTCCAGAAGATCGACGTCAACGAGCCCACCGTCGAGGACACGATCAAGATCCTCGCCGGCCTCAGGACCGCGTTCGAGGAGCACCACAAGGTCAAGTACACGACCGATGCGATCAAGGCGGCGGTCGAGCTTTCGGCCCGCTACATCAACGACCGCAAGCTGCCCGACAAGGCGATCGACGTGATCGACGAGGTCGGCGCGATGCAGATGCTGGTGCCGCCGAACAAGCGCAAGAAGACGATCACCACCAAGGAGATCGAGGCGGTGATCTCGACCATCGCCCGGATCCCGGCGAAGAGCGTCTCCTCGGACGACAAGAAGACGCTCGAGCATCTCGACCGCGACCTGAAGCGGGTCGTCTTCGGCCAGGACGCGGCCATCGCCGTCCTCGCCTCGGCGATCAAGCTTTCGCGGGCCGGCCTTCGCGACCCCGACAAGCCGATCGGCAACTACCTCTTCTCCGGCCCGACCGGAGTCGGCAAGACCGAGGTCGCGCGCCAGCTCGCCTCGATCATGGGCATCCCGCTGCAGCGTTTCGACATGTCCGAATATATGGAGCGCCACTCGGTCAGCCGGCTGATCGGAGCGCCTCCCGGCTATGTCGGCTACGATCAAGGCGGCCTCCTCACCGACGCCGTCGACCAGCATCCGCATTCGGTGCTCCTGCTCGACGAGATCGAGAAGGCGCATCCGGACCTGTTCAACATCCTCCTCCAGATCATGGATAACGGACGCCTGACCGACCATCACGGCAAGACGGTCGATTTCCGCAACGTCATCCTGATCATGACCACCAACGCGGGCGCTTCGGACATGGCGCGCGAGGGCCTCGGCTTCGGCAACAACACCCGCGAGGGCGAGGACGAGGAAGCGATCAAGCGGATGTTCACGCCGGAGTTCCGCAACCGCCTCGACGCGATCGTCCCCTTCTCCTATTTGCCCACCGAGGTGGTCGCGAGGGTCGTCGACAAGTTCATCCTCCAGCTCGAGCTCCAGCTGGCGGACCGCAACGTCCATATCGACCTCGACGACGAGGCCCGGAAGTGGCTGACCGCGCGCGGCTACGACAAGCTCTACGGCGCCCGGCCGATGGGCCGCCTCGTCCAGGAGAAGATCAAGCAGCCGCTCGCCGAGGAATTGCTGTTCGGCAAGCTCATCCACGGCGGCGAGGTCAAGGTCACCATCAAGGACGACGCGCCGAGCTTCGAGATGGTCGCCGCCGCCCCCAAGCCGAGCAAGAAGCGCGGCAAGAAGGCGGAGCCGGAAGCCGAGCCGAGCCAGCCGGAAGGCGAGCAGGGCCAGCCCGAAGAGCAGGCGTAAGGGTATAGCGGGGAGGGAATCCTCCCCGCTCTTCGTCACTCCCGCGAAAGTGGGAAACTCTCTGGCAGCCGAACGCTCACGAGGACCCGAATGGACTCCCGCTTTCGCGGGAGTGACGATAGGGTGCGGCGCCCGTCCAGCAGGAGCCTTGCCCATGCCCGACACCGACAGCCTCACCTTCTACACCAACCCGATGTCGCGCGGCCGGATCGTCCGCTGGATGCTGGAGGAGGTCGGCCATCCCTACGAGACGGTGCTCCTCGACTACGGCACGACCATGAAGGCGCCGGACTATCTCGCGGTCAACCCGATGGGGAAGGTGCCGGCGATCCGGCATTGCGACACGGTGGTGACCGAGGCGGCGGCGATCTGCGCCTATCTCGCCGACGCTTTCCCGGACGCCGGGCTGGCGCCGCCGCCGGGCAATCCGCGCCGCGGGCCTTATTATCGCTGGCTGTTCTTCGCCGCCGGCCCGGTCGAGGCGGCGGTGACGGCCAAGTCGCTCGGCCTGCTCGCCCCCGCCGACAAGAAGATGATGGCGGGCTATGGCAGCTTCGAGGAGACGATCGACGCGCTCGAGCTCTGCATCGGCTCCGGCCCCTATATCTGCGGCGAGCAGTTCACCGCCGCCGACGTCTATGTCGGCTCGCAGATCGGCTGGGGGATGATGTTCGGCACGATCGACAAGCGGCCGGTCTTCGAGGAATATTTCGAGCGCCTCGGCAGCCGTCCCGCCGCGGTCCGCGCGCGCGGGATCGACGATGCCCTGATGCCGGAGCAGCCCCGGCCGCAGCCGACGGAGGGCTGAGATGGCCGACATTCGCGCCGCCGCCATCGCCCTTTACGATCGCTTCACCCACGAAGGCATGGATCGCCGCGCCTTCATGGCGCAGCTCTCCCGGCTCGCCGGGAGCGCCGCCGCGGCCTCCGTCCTGCTGGCCTCGATCGCGGCCGATCCGGCCGCCGCGGCGCTGGTCTCCGAACAGGATAACCGGGTCCGCTCGCGCCGGATGAACTGGCCGGTCGGCGGCGGCCGGTCGATGAAGGGTTATCAGACCGAGCCGCGCAATCCCGCCGGCGCGCTCGGCTCGGTCCTCGTCATTCACGAGAATCGCGGGCTCAACGCCCACACCGAGGACGTCGCCCGCCGCCTCGCCGTCGCCGGCTACCGGGCCCTGGCCGCCGACTTCCTGTCGCCGGCCGGAGGCACGCCCGCCGATGAGGACGCCGCGCGCGAAGCGATCGGCAAGCTCGACCTCGGCGCGACGGCGGGCGACGCGGTCGCCACCCTGCGCCTTCTGAAATCGCTGCCGGGGAGCAACGGCAAGGCCGGCGCGGTCGGCTTTTGCTGGGGCGGCGGAATGGTCAACCGGGTCGCGCTCGCCGCCGGCGACACGCTGGACGCGGGCGTGTCCTTCTACGGCCCGGCCCCCGACCCGGCGCTCGCGCCGCAGGTTAAGGCGGCGCTGCAGCTCCATTATGCCGGGCTCGACGAGCGCGTGAACAAGACCGGCTTTCCCTGGCGCGACGCGCTCGCCGCGGCCGGCAGGACGGTCGACGCCCACGTCTACGCCGGGGTCAACCACGCCTTCCACAACGACACGTCGGCCGAACGCTACGACTCGGCCGCCGCGAAGCTCGCCTGGCGGCGCACCCTCGATTTCTTCGGCCGACATCTGGGACCGGGCGCGGCTGCCTGACGATCGGCCTTAGACAGCCGCATTTGCATAATCCCTTGGCGCGACTTAGCTTTAGGCCAGGTTCCCACCCGGAGCCGATATGAAGGACGGCGATGAGCCAGCTCGATTTCCCGGCGATCGTCGACAGCTTCAAGACCGCATCGAATGAGATGCTCGCGGCGGTGCTCGATCAGAGCGCGGACTGTATCAAGGTGATCGGCCCCCACGGCACGCTCGACTATATGAATCGCAACGGCCGCTGCGCGATGGGGATCGACGATTTTTCAGCCGTGGCCGGCAAGTCCTGGTGGGATTTGTGGCCGGTGGAGGCGCAGCCGGTCATCAAGGATGCCGTCGCCCGGGCGCAGGCGGGGGAGAATAGCCGGTTCGAAGCCTTTTGCCCCACCGGCAAAGGCGAGCCGCGCTGGTGGGACGTTTCGGTCGCGCCGCTCCGCGACGAGCAGGGCCGCCTTCAGGGCCTGATATCCGTGTCGCGCGACGTTACCGCCGGAGTCACGGCACGCGAGCTCAGGGAGAATACGTCCGCCGAGATGCGCCACCGGCTGCAAAATGCCTATATGTTGACGAGCGCGATCATCATGGCCAGCGCCCGAGGAACGCCCGATCGCGAGCAATTCGCGCTCGAGATCGTCGACAAGCTGCACCGGCTCGGCATCGCCCAATCCCTCCTGCTCGATGCCGAAAAGCTTGGCAATCCGAGCCTGGACTCGCTGGTCCGCCGGCTGACCGAGCCGTTCTGCGGCAACAGCTGCACTCTGGAGATCGCCCGCCTTCCGGACGTGACGCTCGACGAGAAGCAGGTGCGGGCGCTGGCCTTGGCGCTCGGCGAATTCAGCACCAACTCCAACAAATATGGAGCGCTGGGTCACGGCGGGAGGGTCGCCGTCGGAGGGGAGATCGTCGCCGGGATCCTCACCCTTCGCTGGTCCGAAACCGCCGACATCCCCGTCGAAGCGCACGAGCGCGACGGCAGCGCCGGATTCAGGCTGATCCGGCGCACCCTTTCGTCGCTCCAGGGGTCGCTCGACATCGCCTGGCGCAAGGACGGACTCGAAGTCACCGTGCTGCTGCCGGGCTTCTAGAGCGCGCGAACCCGAAGCCCTTAAAGAAAAGGCCCGGCGTCGCCGCCGGGCCTTCGCTTGTTCGAGTGCGGATCCGCGCCTTTAGTCGCGGCTGCCCAGGAAGCTCAGCAGGAACTGGAACATGTTGATGAAGTCCAGGTAGAGGTTGAGAGCGCCCAGGATCGCCGCCTTACCGAGCATGTCGGAACCGGCCACCTGGAAGTAGATGCTCTTGATCTTCTGCGTGTCGTAGGCGGTGAGGCCCGCGAACAGGAGGACGCCGATTGCGCTGATCGCCATGCTCATCGCGTCCGAGCGCAGGAACATGTTCACGACCATCGCGATGATCAGCCCGACCAGGCCCATCAGGAGGAAGGTGCCCAGGCCGGACAGGTCTTTCCTGGTGGTGTAGCCCCACAGGCTCAGCGAGGCGAAGGCCGCCGAGGTCGCGAAGAAGGTCGCGGCGATCGAGGTGCCGGTGTAGAGCAAGGGGATGATCGACATCGACAGGCCCATCACCACCGCGAACGACCAGTAAAAGGCCTGGAGGCCCCCGATCGACATGCGGCCCAGGCGGGCGGCGAGGACGAAGACCATGATCAGAGGGGCGAACAGAACGACATATTTGAGAATGCCGCCCCCGTAGAAGATCTGCTGGGCGATGCCGGTCGCGGCGGCGCCGTAGGCGACGAGGCCGGTGAGCAGCACGGCCGAGGCCATGTAATTGTAGACGGACAGCATGTGGGACCGCAGGCCCGCGTCGAAGGCGACGCCTTCGCGGCCGGCGGTACCGGCCGTATGCGGCGCGGCGGTCGCGTGCGGGTCAAATCCGTTAGCCATTTCCAACTCTCTCCTTTCGCGGCGAAAGCGGCGCCGCGTCGCCCCAATATCGTGGGATCGCGCCCTACATTCAAGGAAAACCGGTACGCAGCCGGCGCGGGGGCGGCTAGGAAGGGCGGCCATGCACCGCCTGTTCGTCGCGATCCGCCCGCCGCCGCCGGTCCGCGCCCGGCTTCTCGACCTGATGGGCGGGGTCGCCGGGGCGCGCTGGCAGACGGAGGACCAGCTCCATCTCACCTTGCGCTTCATCGGCGAGGTCGACCGGCATCTGGCGCGCGACATCGACGCGGCGCTGAGCGGCGTCCACCATCCCGCCTTCGCGATCGCCCTGAACGGCCTCGGCGTCTTCGACCGCCGCGGCGAGCCGGTGACGCTCTGGGCGGGAGTCGCCCCGCAGGAGCCGCTCCGGGCGCTTCACAAGAAGATCGACCAGGCGCTGGTCCGGGTCGGGGTGGCGCCGGACCGCCGCGCCTATACGCCGCACCTCACCCTCGCCCGCCTTCCCCGCGGCGCCGGGCCGGTCCAGTCCCTGCTCGAGCAATCGGGCGGCGCGACCAGCCCGCCCTTCGCGGTCGACCAATTCGGCCTCTACGAGAGCCGCTTCACGCCCGAGGGCCCGCTCTACGAGGCGGTGGAGCGCTACCGGCTGGACTGAACGGGGACTAAACCCCCAGCCGCGAAAGCAGCCGGTCGACCATCCCGGCATAAGTGTCGCCGAACAGCCGCAGGTGGAGCAGGGCCGGAAACAGCTGATAGCAGGGCCGCCTCTCTTCCCACCCCGGTTCGAGCGGACCGTAAGCCTCCCAGAAGCTCGGCCCCGGCGCGTCGAACAGGGTCAGCATGGCGAGATCGACCTCGGCATCGCCATGATAGCAGGCGGGGTCGATCAGAGCGGCGAGGCGCCCGTCGGCGACGAGGATGTTGCCGCTCCACAGATCGCCGTGGAGGAAAACCGGCGGCGGGGAGGATGGCAACAGGCCGGGAAGCCGAGCCGCCAGCTGCTCGACCCGCTCGCGTAAGGGGCGGTCGAGGATGCCGGCGGTCGCCGTCAGCCGTTGCTCGCCCCAGAAGGAAGGCCAGTCGCCGGTCTGCCGGTTGGCGAGCGCGACCGTGCCGATGCGATAGTCGACCGGCCAGCCGTAGCGTTCTTCCGTCCGGCCGTGGAGGCGCCGGATCGCCGTGCCGATATCCGCCCAGGCGTTCGGGCTGAACACCGCGTCATTGGGGACGTGCTCGAGCAGAAGCACGCCGTCATGCTCGCCCTCGACCAGCGGCGCCGGGATTCCCGCGCCGGCCAGCGCCCGAAGCATCGCCGCTTCCGTGGCCACCGCCGGCCCGCCCTTGGCGACGGTGAAGCGCCCGTCGGGACGCTTCAGCAGCAGCACTTCCGAAAGGTCGCCGCCCGCGAGACGCTCGAGCTGGGTCTCGGCGACTCCGGTCAGCTCGGCCGCCTTTCGGGCGAAGGCGCTCATTCGCCGCCGGCGATCGTCCGCGCCAGGCCTTGCGCGCCGGCGCTGACGTCGTCCCAGGCGGTGTCGAAATGGCTGTCGTCGCCATAATAAGGGTCCGCCACCGCCTGCCCCCGGCGGCCTTCGACATGGTCGAGCAGAAGCGAGAGCGCCGCCTTGCCGTCGGCGGGACGGAGGCGCTCGAGGTCGCGCAGATTGTTGGGATCGAGGGCGACGATATGGTCGAAGCGGCGAAAGTCGTCCGCCGTCACCAGCCGCGCCTTCAGGTGCGAGATGTCGATGCCGTTGCGCGCCGCGACCGCCGCCGCGCGCGGATCGGGGGGATAGCCGATATGCCAGTCGCCGGTGCCTGCGGAGTCGATCTCGACGTCGAGCCCGAGCCGCTCCGCTTCGCGCCTGAAGGCCGCCTCGGCCAGCGGCGAGCGGCAGATGTTGCCGAGGCAGACGAAGAGAACCGAATTCTTCATGGGCGATGCCTTGTTGCCAAAGCGGCCCGCTCTGCTAGCCACTGGCGGACGTAAAGTACAATGCGAGGGCCCATGGCGTCCGATCCCGCTGCTACCGCCCCCGTGCGGCCCGCCCGCATCGGCGCCTACGCCTGGTACGCCCTGATCGTCCTCGTCATCGTCTACATCGTCAATTTCATCGACCGGCAGATCCTGTCGATCCTGGTCGGCGACATCAAGCGCGACCTGTCGGTGTCCGACGCCCAGATCGGCTTCCTCTACGGCACCGCCTTCGCGGTCTTCTACGCTCTGTTCGGGATCCCGCTGGGGCGGCTCGCCGACAGCTGGTATCGCGGCCGGCTGATGGCCATGGGCCTCGCCTTGTGGTCGTCGATGACCGCTTTCTCGGGCTTAGCCAACAGCTTCGCCATGCTCGCCACGGCGCGCATCGGAGTCGGCATCGGCGAGGCCAGCGCCTCGCCCGCCGCTTATTCGATGATCTCCGACTGGTTTCCCAAGGAGAGGCGGGCGACCGCTTTGTCCATCTATTCGAGCGGACTCTATATCGGAGGAGCGCTTAGCCTTCCGATCGGCGGCTTCGTCGTCGCGCGCTGGAACAGCCTCTATCCGGATCCCGCCTCGGCCCCGCTCGGCCTCGCCGGCTGGCAGGCGGCCTTCCTCTCCGTCGGCCTGCCCGGCCTTTTGCTCGCTTTGTGGGTCCTGACCCTGCGCGAGCCGCAGCGCGGCGCCTCGGACGGGCTTTCCCAGCCGATCGTCCGGCCCAATGCCTGGGCCGATTTCGGCCGCGAGCTCGCCGCGATCCTGCCGCCGCTGACCCTGCTCAGCGTCTCGCGCTACCCGGGCGCCCTGCGCCTCAACCTGGTCGCGCTCGCGCTGATCGCCGCCGCCGCCTACGGCCTCTACCGGATCACCGGCGACGCTCCGCAATGGACCGCCTACGGCCTCGGGGTCTACGCCATCTTCTCCTGGGTCCAGTCGCTGAAGTTTCGCGATCCGCCGGTCTACCGGCTGATCTGGGGAACGCCGATCGTGGTGACCCTTGCGATCGCCTTCGGAAGCATCTCCTTCGTCACCTATGCGACCAGCTTCTGGGTGCCCCATTATGTCGAGCAGAATTTCTACGGCGGGGCGCTCGAGCCGGCCCGCTTCCTCTCGGGGATGAGGGCCAAGGAGGAGATCGGCTTCATCATCGGCTGGTCGGCCGCCTTTTCGGCGGCGGCGGGAGTGATCCTCGGCGGCTATCTCTCGGACCTGTGGCGCCAGCGCGACCCGCGCGGCCGGATCTTCGTCAACATGCTTTCGGTGATCCTTCCGATCCCCTTCGTCGCCTTCCTCCTGACCACCGACAGCCTCGCCGCCTTCTACTGGGTAAACCCGATCGCCCACATGCTGGCCTCGGCCTGGGTCGGCGCCGCGGTCGCGACCCTCCAGGATCTCGTCATTCCCCGGATGCGCGCCACCGCCGGTGCGACCTACGTGCTCGGAACGACGATGGTCGGGCTCGCGCTCGGGCCTTATTATGCCGGCAAGGTCTCGGTCATCTCGGGCGACCTCGCCACCGGCATCTTCGCCCTCTACGTCGTGCCGCCCTTCACCCTCGCCGCCCTGTGGATCGCCTCGCGCCGGATCGCCGAGCTCGAGGCGAGCAAGGTCGAGCGGGCGCGCAAGTGGGGGGAAGCGATCTGACTTGTCCTCCCCATCGCGAAGCGAGGGGGAGGGGGACCATGCGAAGCATGGTGGAGGGGTAACGACACCGTCGATCCAGGTTTCGTGCCGGCAGCTCATGGCGCCGGGAAATACCCCTCCACCACCCTTCGGGTGGTCCCCCTCCCACACGCACCGCGCGCGGGGAGGATACGCTATCCCAGCACCCCGCAGGCGATACGGGCGCCGCTGTTCCCGGACGGATCGGTGCGGAAATCGTCGGCTTTCCCGTGGATCACGACCGCCGCGCCGTCGGCGTCGATCAGCGACGTCGGAAGCATTCCCGACAATCCGGCATTGGGGATCGTATATTCGAAACTGCCGCGGCCGTCGGTGCCGACCGTGAGGTTCGGCAGGTCTCCCTTGTGCATTCCCTTGGGATTGTCCTTGCCGTGCATCTGGTTCGTCGGGTTCCAGTGCGGCCCGGCGGTGGTGAAGCCGGGCGCGTCGCAGCGGCCGACGGTGTGGAGATGGGCGCCATAGGCGCCGGGGCTCATGCCCATCGCCTCGACCCGCACCCGCAGGCTGTCGCCCGACGTCTCGGCGGTGGCGGTGGCGCGGACTCGCCCCTCGGCGTCGCGCAGCTCGGCGGTGAGCCGGGGAGGTCCGATCGTCGAGACCGCGGCCGGCGGCCCCGGATCGCCGGCATCGGCGGCATCGCCGGAACCGCGATCGGTGGCGCAGGCCGCGACGGCGACGGCCGAAAGGCCTGCGATCAGCCAATGGGCGAGCTTCATCCTCTGTCTCCTCTTCGAGGAGGATGAACGATCCCGCGGTGCAAGGGTTGCCGCGACGGTCAGGGCCGCGGCGGCCGGCCGATCCCGAACCAGCGCAGGCCGGCCTGCTCGACCTCCTCGGGGGGATAGACGCTGCGCAGGTCGACGAAGACCGGCTGCGCCATGTCCCGGGCGAGGCGCTTGAGGTCGAGCGCCCGGAGCACGTCCCATTCGGTGACCAGCACCACGGCGTCGGCGCCGGCCGCGGCCCGGTAGGGGCTGTCGAAGAACTCGACGCCGGGCATCATCGGCCGCGCCTGTTCCATGCCCTCGGGATCGAAGCCGCGCACCGACGCTCCGCTGTCCTGAAGGGCCTGCACGATGCTGAGCGACGGCGCGTCGCGCATGTCGTCCGTATTGGGCTTGAAGGTCAGGCCGAGCAGGGCCACCGTCCGGCCGCGCGCCTCGCCGCCCAGCGCCTGGACGACCTTGCGGCCCATCGCGCGCTTGCGGGCCTCGTTCACCTTGACCACCGATTCGACGATGCGCAGCGGCGCCTGGTGGTCCTCCGCCGTCTTCAGCAGGGCGAGCGTGTCCTTGGGGAAGCAGGAACCGCCATAGCCGGGGCCGGCGTGGAGGAATTTGGCGCCGATGCGGTTGTCGAGGCCGATCCCGCGGGCGACGTCCTGGACGTCGCCGCCGACTATCTCGCACAAATCGGCGAGCTCGTTGATGAAGGTGATCTTGGTCGCGAGGAAGGCGTTGGCGGCATATTTGATCAGCTCGGCGGTGCGGCGGCCGGTGAACATCAAAGGTGCCTTGTTGAGGTAGAGCGGCCGGTAGATCTCCCGCATCACCTCCGCCGCTTCCTCGTCGTCGGTGCCGATGACGATCCGATCCGGACGCTTGAAATCCTCGATCGCGGCGCCCTCGCGCAGGAATTCGGGGTTGGAGACGACCCGGGCCCGAGCCTGAGGCGCGGTTTCGCGAAGGATGCGCTCGACCTCGTCGCCGGTGCCGACGGGCACGGTCGATTTGGTCACGACGACGGCGGGTCCGCGCAATGCCCGGGCGATCTCCTCGGCGGCGCCGAAGACGTAGCTCAGATCGGCATGGCCGTCGCCGCGCCGCGACGGCGTTCCGACCGCGATGAACACCGCCTCGGCCCCGTCCACGCCTTGCTCCAGATCGGTGCTGAAGGCGAGCCGCCCGCCGCGCACGTTGCGCTCGACCAGATCCTCGAGCCCCGGCTCGAAGATCGGCATCTTCCCCTGGCTCAGCGCCTCGATCTTGCCGAAATCCTTGTCGACGCAGACGACGTCATGACCGAAATCGGAGAAGCAGGCGCCGGAAACCAGGCCGACATAGCCGGTACCGACCATCGCGATGCGCATCGGATATCCTTTGTGCGGCCGAGCCGCCCGCTTAGCCCGCGCTGGTCAGGAGCGCCAAGCGCTTTCGCTGCTCGGCATCAGGGAGCGGGATTCGGAGGCCCCCACTTGTCAGATTTGAACGCTACGACGCTACGAGTCCGCAGATGCGGACATCCATCTGCTAATATGATGGTTCCGGATGTTCACGCTGCTGTCGCACGCTCGGCCTCGTCGCGTCGTAGCTTCGTTGCGTTCTAAATATGATGTGATGCGCCGGAAGCGATCAGCGCCGACACTGGCGGGGCGGACGATGGCAAACGACTTCTTCATTGAATTCCGCCCGCCCCTTTTGGACGACACTTGACGGCAGCGCTCAGAATGGCCCCCCGATTTATCAGCACACCAATATTCAATCGCCAGCGAGGCGCGGGTGCGTCGCCGATTTGCTCGCGAAGGCACTTGAGCGCTTTATCGACTGGACCGATCACATGCCACTACCAATAGCGCGAAGTGAAGCGCCCGCTATCTAAGAACGATGTTTCTCAGCTCGTTAACCTTGCCCACAAAACCGGCGAGTGCACCGTGTAAGGCTGGAGACTTGGAGCCGTTCGCTGCTCGGTTGGCATCTAGGAATTCATCAGTCGGATCGTCGAAGAGAGCCGTGCGAAAAATGGCCGCGTGCTTCGTGACGTCAATGCCCGTCGACATCGGCCCGGAAGTCTGTCGATGGAGTCGGGTCGCCGCAAGCCCCACCTTCTGAGCTTCCCACTTCGCTTTATATGTTGCGCCGACCCGATCAGGCCCCGCTGCGGCATCCCATCCTACAAGCGCTGCTGAAACCGCGCCCTCCGCGAGCTCAGTCAGCTCATCACAAAGCGTCCCCGCTTCCTTGCGACGTTCTCGCCGCAGCGTGAGCCAATGCGCAATCCAAAGACCGAGGACCGCGACGAACACGCCTGGGAAAGCTGGAGCGTAGGTGGAGGCGTCCAACCAGCCTTTCGGCTCAGAGCGCGATGGGACCAGAAGCACCGATGTGCCAGCGGGTATCGCTACCGACGTAAACGAGTTCGATAGTTGCTCTGGTCGAAGTTCGTTCACTGGCTAGAGAGCTAGGCGGCGACAGCCGCCGGCTGTGGGCGCGCACGATCAAGCGCCTCTTCGATGATCCAAGGATATGTCTCGTCTGCAGACGAGCGCACGGGCACTCGCCGCTGCACTTCCGCTTTGGTCATTCCTTCATAGCGGATGAGGCCGCCGAACACCTCATCGAGCCACGAGGATCCAAACCCGGACGTTCCGTCGAGATCCACCTCAACAACGTCATTCACCGCCAACTTGCGCAAAAGCAACCGCCGGAAGGCCTCTCCGCTATTGTCGCCTTGAGAAGCCTTTCGTGGCCCTGGATCCGGACTGAAATGTTTTGCCACTGAGAGCTTAAACATCATCTCTATCCTCAACCGCTGGCGGAGGCAGCTTCCGCACGCGCCATTCAAGGAGCGTGCCTCCGATTGAGCGATCGTGATCGCTCACATGTTCACCAGACTTCATGTAGTGATAGACGCCACAGTTTGACAGGACCCTAAGCTCACCATCGGCGCTCTCGTCGACGAATCGCTTCATATCACGAAAGCCCCGCCCGCGGCCATCCTCGCCTGTTGAGGTTCGAAACAGCTCCGTGGCAGCCTTGATCATCTGACCATCTGTTGGATTAACGCTGCCGCTTTTGAGCAGCGAGCGGACCCTCTCACCCCACTTAGCTGTCAAACTTCGGGGTATTCCGATCCCTTGATCAAGCAGAATCAGCATCATCTCCTGCCGCTCGGCGCTGATGAAGCCTCCGAGCCACCAGCGGTTGGTCATCCGAGGATATTCGCTGGCATCGGCATAGGCATGGTCAATTGCGTTAAACATTGCTTCCTTCAACGCCTCGTTCATCCGCCTTCGCTCCTGGTCCGTCATCGGAATTGCGTGATCATTAATCCAGGTGGAGAGTTCACGAGGGACCGTCGGTTCCGCCCTATTGAATGAGTGAAAAGGAAGGAACCAAGGACGACCCTCGGTTCCTCTGCCGTCGGGGAAGTCGTCCTGTGGATTAATTCCAATGAGGTCGTAGAATCCCATCTCACGCAATTGCAGAAATACGTCGATTACATGAGGGTAGTTCCCATGCACCATGTGGCGCTTGCCGCCGAACGGACGGAGCTTGCGACATCGGAAGATCTCAGCTGTTAGCAGCAGCGTCGCGGCTGGCTCCAGTCTCTCAACATGATCAAAATAGAGCATCGCGGGTTGATTACCCAAGAGCACCGTATCCCTTAAAGCGCTGATCGCCGCGATTGTTTCGAGATAATTGTTCCTTAGCGAGATCTCTCGCGGCAGCAGCACTGGCACGCGGTCGCCGTCACTAGGCATCTTGAGGCGATGCTTGGCGGTGAACCGTAGAAGCTCATGATGGAATTGCTCCCTTTCCGCTCGAGATAGCGCCTTGCGATGGGCCCGCTTCTTGGCGCGCTCAGCGCGCAGTCTCGCCAACCTCGTTTCGCGAAGTCGCTCCTCCTCGGTGAGCCGCTTCATGCGAAGCTCGGCTGACCATTAATCTGCCCTGACGACAAGCACATAATACCCCCTGAGAGGCCACTTAAACACTAGCCCGACAGGCTGTCCACAGACCAGGGGACCCATGATGCCGCTCAAGCTCGGATCGAGACCGACGGGACGGCACGACCCGCAGGCGAGTCCACCGCAGGGTCGTCACGTTCTGCTGGACGAGTGTGACTGTCATCTCGCACCCCCCTTGAACTACCGAGTTGGGCCGATCCTCGACGCTTTCGGCAAGACATTTGGCGAAGTCGCCATACGCCTTCGTGGTGCGGAACGTGGTAGTTGGGTTGCCGCCGCTGGTTCGGAGGCGAATAGGCGCTCTGCCTTTGAATCCGCCGCGTTCGTCAGACCGAGCCCAAAAAGAAAGGAGCCGGCCCGAAAGCCGACTCCCTCCTTAGTCTTTGGCGTTGCGCCGCCGGAGCGGCGAACCCCCTTCTTACCAGCCGGAGCCGGGTCCGAAGGTGATCTCCACGCGCCGGTTCTGAGGCTCGCGGACACCGTCGGCGGTCTCGACCAGCGGACGGCTCTCGCCGAACGCTTCCGTGGTCATGACGCCGTCGGGGATGCCGCGGCCGGCCAGGTACGAACGGACGTTCGCGGCGCGACGCTGCGAGAGACCGACGTTATACTGGTCCGAACCGGAACGGTCGGCGTGGCCCGCGATCATCACCTGGGCCTGGCCGCAGGTCTGATAAGCGGAAGCCGCATTGTCGAGGATCGCCGCAGCCTGCGGGGTGATCTCGTCCTTGTCCCAGTCGAAGAAGACCATGAACGGACCGGCGACGCACGGCGGCGGCGGCGGCGGCGGAGCGGGCGGCTCCACGATCGGGGGCTCGACGATCGGCGGCGGCGGCGGCGGCGGCACTTCGACCACCGGATCGGCTCCGCCGAAGTTGAAGGTCAGGCCGCCCAGAAGGCTGTGCGAGCGGAAACGGTAATCGGCTTCGGCGCCGTTGAACGCGAGCAGCTCGACCTTGTCGGCGTTGAAGAAGCGATACTTCACCGTCACGTCGATATTGTCGCTGATCGCCTGGCGGACGCCGGCGAAGACCTGCCACGCCAGCTTCGAATCGGAGCCGTCGAGGAAAGGCGTCGCATTGGCGAAGTTGCGGTAGTTGTTCGCCTTGACCCGCGCCATGCCGATACCGCCGCCGACGAAGCCGGAAATTCCGTCGTCGTCGCCGAAGTCCAGCATGCCGTTGATCATGAAGCTGAGAGCGCTGCTGCTGCCGCTGGCGTCACGGCCGGCTGCGAACAGGGGGCCTTCCAGGGGAAGCCTGATCGTGGTCTGGTAATCGTCGAGGTCCGCCTTCTTGTAGGCGGCTTCGCCTTCAATCCGGAACGCACCGAAATCGTAACCGACGAAAATGCCGCCGTCATAACCATATTCATGGTTGATGGTGATGGCATTGTCCGTGGCGCCGACGTCGACGTTCATATCTTCGACGATCATCGCACCGAATTCGCCACCAACGTACCAGGCGCCATCGCGCGCAAAGGCTGGAGTTGCGAGCAAGGTGGATGAAAGCGCCATAGCGATGGCGAGCTTCCGCATAAACTTTCCCCTTTCTTCTTGCGTCCCTACGGGAACGACCATGAACTCAATACGGTAAGCGGAGTTTCCGCGCAAGCACGCTTATCCCCACAAATGTTGCCGAAATGCCTCAGTGAGTCGGTTACCGAATCCTTGAAGCCCCTCGTCAGACGGGCGGCAAACGACCCTCTGCTCCCTTGGTTTCACCGGAGCAACCAAAATGCTCACTCAATCAGTCCGTGTGACATTAAAGCCGCAGTGAGGGCGTCGATCGCGCTCCTTGCTTCCGCATCGATTATCGTTCCGCCAGAAGGACTTGGCACGCCCGGCTGGCGCTCGCCGACGACTCTGACCCCGCCGATCCGAAGGCCGGCGCAGGCGAGCTCGCCGGTCAGCCAGTCGGCGCCGTCCCAAAGCAGCGGCACTCCGCCGGCTTTGTCCCAGGCGCTCGTTCCCGGCGACGGGGCGACGAAGCGCCAGCCCGCTTCGCTCCACATCGCCAGCATCCCGTCGCGTCCGCTCCAGTCGCCGCTGGCATCGGCGGCGACGATCCAGCATTGGCCGGCCGACGGGCCCGAGGGCGGAGCGTCGAC
>JBEVDE010000063.1:0-3731 GCA_040514175.1 Allosphingosinicella sp.
CGCGGCGGGGCTGCTCGGGCCTCGCCTACAGCGTCGACTATGTCGCTAAGGCCGATCCGGTCGACGAGCGCCTCGACACGCCCGCCGGCCCCTTCTTCATCGACGGCGCCTCGATCCTCTATCTGATCGGCTCGACGATGGACTGGCGCGAGGACGATTTCGCCGCCGGCTTCGTCTTCGACAATCCCAACGCCAAGGGCCAGTGCGGCTGCGGCGAGAGCTTCACCGTCTGAGAGGATCGTCCGTCCGGCGGTTATGGTTAGTGCGCCGTTAACCATGCCCGTTTAAGCTGGCCCTTCAAGGTTCGGAGGGCGCGATGAACGACCGCGATTTCCTGGCTCAGGTCCAGGGCTACGGGCTGATGACGGCCGAGGTCGCTTATTATCTGCCCGACCATCCCCGGCTCATCCAATTGTTCGTCTGGCAGCAATATGACATCGCCCCGCGCTTCCCGGTCCTCCACCGCTTCCTCGACCATTGGCGAACCGACATCGAGGCGGTGCTCCATTCCGTCCGCATCGCCCACCAGCATCTCATCCGCCCGGCCGAATGGCGGGCGGTGGATGGCGTGATCAGCATCAATTAGCTACCGTCCCGCCGCGAAGCGGGAGGAGACTATGATGCGCGTTTGGACGATCCTGGCCGGGCTGGCCCTCGCCACGCCGGCCGCGGCCAATGACAGCACCGCCGAACATGCCGCGGGCGGGCTCGTTCTCACCCGTAGCGCCGACATCGACATGGTGTCCGAAGATCTGTTCGTCTCCGCCGGCGAAATTCGGGTGCGCTACGTCTTCCGCAACCGCAGCCCGCGCGACATCCGCACCGTCGTCGCCTTTCCGATGCCGGACCGGAACCTGGCGGAGGAGCGGGATTCGGACGTCGCCTACCCGTCCGCTTTCGAGACGAGGGTCGACGGGCGGCGGGCGACTATGGAGGTCGAGCGCAGGGCCGTGCACAAGGGGGTCGACCACAGCCATTTGCTCGCCTCGATCGGCCTGGTGCCGACGTCGGACGGCGAGGCCCTGAAGCAGCTGACGGAGGGCGAGCGGGCGAGACTGGTCAGGCTCGGCCTCGCCGAGGCCGAGGATGGCGGGCTGACGCCGGCGTGGACGGTGACTGAGAGCTGGTATTGGCAGCAGGTCTTCCCCGCCGGCCGCGACCTCGTCGTCGAGCATCGCTACGCGCCCGGCGCCGGCGGCAGCGTCGACGCCGCTCTGGGCTTCCCCGAATTCCGCGCCAGTCCGGAGGGCAAGGCAATGATCCGGGACTATTGCGTCGATGCCGCCTTCCTCGCCGGCCTCGACCGGCTTCGCCGCCGGAGTCCGGCGACTCCCGAGCAGACGATCGGCTATATCCTCACCACCGGGGGCCATTGGCGCTCGCCGATCGGCGATTTCCGGCTGGTGATCGACAAGGGCGCTCCGTCGAACCTGGTCAGCTTCTGCGGCGAGGGCGTGCGCAAGATATCGCCGACCCGGTTCGAGATGCGCCGGAAGAACTGGCGCCCGGACCGGGACCTCAAGGTGCTGATCGTAAGTCCGGCGCGGTGATCAGAAGCCCAAGGTGAAGCGGATCGCCGCGCCGAGATCGGCCTCCATCGCCGCGACGTTCCCGGGATGGCGGCGGGCGAAGGCGTTGGCGCCGAGATGGCCGGCGCCGGCGAGCAGGTCGAAGCCGTAGGCCGCCTCGAGGTCGATCTCGCGGCCGGTCGGGGCGAGGTTGAGGAAACGGCGCTCATAACCTGCGCTCAACGTGTCGTAGCTGTAGGAAACCGGCACGTTGAGGTCGAAGCCGCCCGAGCGGACCCGAAGCGGCTGCATCAGCCGTACGGCGAAACGGTCGCCCGGGCGAAGGAAGCCGGTCCGGGCCAGGTCGACCGACCAGGCGTCGGTGGCGAGCCGTCCCCCCTGGGCGAGGCCGGCGGCGGCCGGGACGTTGGTCCAGCCGAGGCGGTAGCCGGCCGAGGCGTCCCAGCCACGGCCGAGCGCGACGGTGGCGCCGGCGTCGGCGAACCAGCTGGTCGCGCCGCCGGCGCCGATCAGCGGCGAGAAGCGGGCGCCGAACACGGTCGACTGCTCGTCGAGGCGGGTGGCGCCGAGGCTCAGCCGCGCCCGGCCGAAGCGGCGGTCGGCGGCGATCGAGAAGATGCCGTAGCGCGGCTGGACGGCCGGCCGGTCGAAGCCCGGCTGAAGCACCTCGCCGCGCTCGGCGGTGGCGGTGAGGCCGATTCGGCCGAGCCGGTGGCGAATGCCGAGGGCTCCGGACGAATCGCCCTGGAAGCCCGTCCGGCTCATCGGGTCGCGGGCGACGAGGAAGGAGTCCCGATACTGGCCGGTGAGCCGCCGCTCGAGCGTCTTGCCGCTCTCGGCGAGACCGAGCGCCATGGCCAGCCGCGGCGTGATCCGGCTGATCGCGATCCCGGAAACCACCCGCGCCTTGCGCGAATCCTCGTAGGTGAGGCCGAGCTGGGCGAGCCCGACCTGCGGCTGGCCGGTCAGCTTGCGGTCGACCGTGATCGAGACGGCCACGCCCCGAGCGCCCGCGGTGGCGGTGCTGAGACCGGGCTGCAGGGCGCGGCCGAGCGGCCGCTCCTGCTCGGCGCGCTGGAGGGCGGAGGCCAGGGTCATCGTATAGGCGCGCGAGAAACCGTCGAGGACGACGATTCCGCCTAGCGTGGTCCTGGCGTCGCCCATGGCCGTCGATCCCTGGCCGGTACCGGCGGCGACGTCGACCGCCTGGCCGCCCGGCAGGCTCAAGGCGCCCTGCGGCTGGAAGGCGCGCTGGATGTTGAGGATTCCGCGGCCGAAGATCGAGTCGGTTCCCGGAGCGCCGGCATCGTCGGCGCTGCTCAGCAGGATCTCCATGATCTGCTGGCCGGTCAGATTGGGAAAGGCGCTCGCGAGCAGGGCCGCCGCGCCGCTGATCACCGGCGCGGAGAAGGAGGTGCCGGACCACAGGAAGGTGGCGCCGGTATGGTCGGGAGCGCGCACCCCCACCCCGATCGCGGTGAGATAGCGCGACGCCCCGGTGCCGGCCTTGTTGGAGAAATCGGCCATGAGGCGCGACGAATTCATCGCTCCTGCGATGATGACGTTGCCGGAGTTCGACGCGGACAAAGCGAAGCCCTCGGGATTCTGCCCGCCCGGCTCGTCGCCGCTATTGCCGGCCGAAAGCACGACCAGGACGCCCGCCGCCGCGGCTCGGGCGATGGCGGCGTTCACGATGCTGCTGGGATCGGGGCCGCCGAGCGAGATGTTGATCACCTTGGCCCCGTTCGTGCGGGCAAGATCGATCGCCGCGGCGATGTCGGGGTCGTTGTGGGTGCAGCCGTCGTCGGGGTCGCAATCGGTGGGATCGGACGTGTTGAACGACATGATGGTCGAGTCGAACGCGACTCCCAGGACGCCGCTGCCGTTGCGAGCCGCCGCGGCGACGGCTGAGACCGCCGTGCCGTGACCTTCGGTGTCGGTGATGCCGCGATTGGCCGCGACGTCGCGGCTGGCCGGATCGATCTTGCCCGCGAAGTCGGGAAGATTGGGATTGATGCCTGAGTCGACGACCGCGATCTTCACGCCGAGCCCGGTCACCCCGGCATTGTAGGCGGCGATGCTGTTATGGCTGTTTGCGCCGTTCGACCGGCCATATTCCGAATCGTTGAAATTGACCACGGTCGGCGCCGGCGGAGGCGGCGGCGGTGGCGGGGGAGGAGGAGGCGGCGGGGGAGGAGGAGG
>JBEVDE010000038.1:0-3800 GCA_040514175.1 Allosphingosinicella sp.
CTCGCCGCCAGCATCCGCAAGGCGGCGGTTCGACTATTTTCCTGAACCTAGTCCTTGGGAGCGCGTTACCAGATCGCCCGCAAGAATGCGGAAGGCTGCGGGCCCTGTCCTGAACCGGAAGGTGTCTTGTCTCCGCGCGTCTTGGGAGGTTTTCATGAAGAAGCTCGCTTTCGTCGCACTCCTCGGCCTTGCGGCTGCGGCCTGCACCACGACTGAAGAACGCGTCGGCGGCGCCGCCGTCGGGGCAGGCGTCGGTGCCGTTGCAGGTCCCGTCGGCGCCGTCGCCGGCGGCGCAGTCGGTGCGGTGACCGGCCCGACGGTGGCAAGGTCGGCGCGCAACACGGCACGGCGCATGTAAGTGTTCCCCTTGACGGGGAAATAAACGGGCCCGCCCTCCGGCGGGCCTTTTTCGTTGGAGCATTGGACCTGAAAGCAAACCCCACCGTCAGGGGCCACCCGATGCTTGTTCCAAGCAATATTTTTCAAACCGATTGATTGTGATGATCCCAGTAGTTCAAACCAAATCCGCATCCGACGACGTCGCTTCGGCGTTCGAGGATTTCGCCCGGGCCTTCGAGGCCTTCAAGGACGCCAACGATACGCGTCTGTCGCAGATCGAAACGAGGCTCTCAGGCGACGTGGTGACGGACGAGAAGCTCGCCCGCATCGACACCGCGCTCGACGACGCCAAGCGCCGCCTCGACCGTCTTTCCCTCGACCGCGCGCGTCCGCCGCTCGGGCGTGACGTCGCGCGCGATCCGGCCCAGGCCGAGCACAAGGCGGCGTTCCACTCCTATATCCGCACCGGCGAGGCCGCCGGCCTGAAGCGGCTCGAGGAGAAGGCGCTCTCCGCCGGCTCCGGCCCGGACGGGGGCTATCTCGTGCCCGACATCGTCGAGAGCGAGGTTCTGCGCCGTCTCTCCGCCGTCTCTCCGATCCGCGCGATCTCCTCCGTGCGGGTGATTTCCGGCGGTCAGTACAAGCGCGCCTTCTCGACCACGGGTCCGGCCAGCGGCTGGGTCGGCGAGACGGCCGCGCGGCCGCAGACCGCAAGCCCGACGCTGTCCGAGATGAGCTTTCCGGCGATGGAGCTCTACGCCATGCCGGCCGCGACCCAGACCCTTCTCGACGATGCGGTGGTCGATATCGACCGCTGGATCGCCGAAGAGGTCGAGGCCGCCTTCGCCGAGCAGGAGAGCACCGCCTTCGTCACCGGCGACGGCGTCAACAAGCCGAAGGGCTTTCTCGAAGTCGACCAGGTCGAGGAGGAGATCTGGGAATGGGGCCGGCTCGGCACGGTCAATACCGGCGGGGCGACCTTTCCGGCCGACAATCCGTCCGATGTGCTCGTCGACCTGATCTATACCCTGAAGGCCGGCTATCGCCAGAACGCCTCCTTCGTCATGAACCGCAAGACGCAGAGCGCCATCCGCCGCTTCAAGGACGACAACGGCCAGTATCTCTGGTCGCCGCCCGCGAGCCTCGGACAGGCCGCGACCCTGATGGGCTTTCCCGTGGTCGAGGCGGAGGACATGCCGGACATCGCGGCGAACGAATGCGCCGTCGCCTTCGGCGATTTCAAGCGCGGCTACCTGATCGTCGACCGCGCCGGCATGCGCGTGCTGCGCGATCCGTATTCCGCCAAGCCCTACGTGCTGTTCTACACCACCAAGCGCGTGGGCGGCGGCGTGCAGGACTACGCGGCGATCAAGCTGCTGAAGTTCGCGGCGTAACGCTCGGTGGTCATCTCCTGGCCTTAAGGCGATTGGGAATGACCCCCTCACGCTGTCATTCCGGGACGCACTTTAGTGCGAGCCCGGAATCCATAATCGCTAACGATGCAGAAATAGGCGCGACACTGCCCGTCCTTCCTGGGAGGTCGTGTTTATGGATTCCGGGCTCCGCTGCGCGGCCCCGGAATGACAGTGTTGTGCGCTTTCAGGTCTTCGTCAGCGTCGTGCCGGCGATCTCAATTCGGAAGGCGCGGCGCTTTTCCTTATCAGGATGGCCGGCACAAAGCCGGCCATGACGTGAAGGGGCTCAGCACAGGCGCATGCGGTGAACGACATTCGCGTTCAATTCCCCGCCCACGACCCGTTCGCCGAGTCGAGACTACGCATGCTCGACGTGATCCAGCGGAGGTGCTCGGCGATCGGGGTGACGGCCGTCAGGCCGCCGCAGGCGCTCGCGCGCTGGCTGCGCAGCGGTCCGCTCGACCAGCTCGTGATGCCGTAGAGCCGGTAGCCCGCGGACGTGGCGGCGAGGATCGGGCCGCCGGAATCGCCGCGGCAGGCGCCGGCGCCCGTCGTCTCCGCCAGCCGGTTGCGGTCGACCACGATCAGCACCCGGTTGGCGACCTCGACGGGGCCGAGCGACACCAGGTTGGTCTGGCGCAGCGTCCGGGCCGTGCGCCGGGCGCGCTCGTTGAGCACGCCGAAGCCGGCGATCGTCACGTTGTCGCCCACATCGATCCGGCCCGCCTGGGCCGGGTCGAGCGGCATGAATTCCGCTCCGAGCGGCCGATCGAGCTTCAGGATGGCGAGATCGATCCCGGGCTGCGTGCGCGGCGTCGTGCCGGGCACGAAGGTGGGATGGATGGCGAGCGCAGCGACGTTGAAGCGCTGCGGCCGGAAGGCCCGGCTGAGGGCGCCGACCCGGTAGGCGGCGCGATCCGTCACGCAATGGGCGGCGGTGAGCACGAGATCCGGCCCGACGATCACGCCCGAGCAGAGCTCGCCGAGGGAGTTCTCGATGGAGACGACCGAGCGCCTCAACCCGTTCGGGTCGCGCGAGGTGGCACCCTGCAGGACCGCCCAGGCCGGATGCGTGAAAAGGGTGGCGACGGCAAGGGCGAGGACGGGCAGGGCGCGCATGGGGTTCCGATGCCGTGAGGGGGACGGGGAACGTAAGGCAAGATCTCGGTCTTCACGATAGTTCCGTTCCCTTATGATTTTCTAACGGCGGCATGAGGGCGCGAACATGGCGCCGGCTCCGGGCCGGGTCGGCTAGTTCCCGCTCCACGAGGCCGCCCGGTTCCAGCTTTTCAGGGTCCGGTCGATCCAGTCGCGCTGCGGGCCGACCAGGATGCCCTGCGTCACGCCTCCGCAGCTGCGGCCCTTGGCCGGCGACGACCAGCTCGTGATTGCAGCGACCGCCGCTCCGGACGCCATCGGCCCGCCGGAATCGCCCTGGCAGGCGCTCGCCGTGCCCGATCCCTCCGCCCAGAGCAGGATGCGGCTCGGGCCGTAGGGCTCGACCGCGGTCAGGGACGCCGTGCGGAAGGTGCCGGAGGTCTTCGCGTCGCCCTCGCGGGACAGCCCGTAGCCCCCGACGACGACCGGCGTGTTCTCGGCGACCTTCGCGGCGGTGAGCGTCGCCCGCTCGAAACGGGCGGGCAGGGCCTCCGGGATGCGCACCAGGGCGAGATCGACGGAGCGCTGCCGGGTTTCGATGGCTTTCGCGTTGTAGCCGGGATGCACCGCCTTCGCGGCGGGCACGATCAGCTCCGGCTGGCCGGCCTCGTCGCGAAAGTGCACCCGGTGCTCGGCGGCGCCCGTGACGCAATGGGCGGCGGTGAGCACCACGTCCTTCGCCAGCACCACGGCGCTGCAGACGCCGCCGTTCGAGCTCAGCACCATCACGCTCGCGCGGGCGAGGGGACCGTCGTCCTCCCCGCCGCCGACGATCGCATTCGCCCCCGGCGCGCCGAGGGCAAGAGCAACAAGACAGAGCGTGACCAGATGTTTCATGACTTCGAAGGATTCCTGTTCAAGATGATTCCCATATTCATCGGAGGCCCC
>JBEVDE010000051.1:0-2790 GCA_040514175.1 Allosphingosinicella sp.
CTGTAGGCGGAGATGTTCATCGACATCAGGAAATTGTCGAGGCTGGTGTCGACATATTTGCCGCGAAGCTCGTTCTTGTCGGAGAAGCCGATGGCGTGGACGACGAAGTCGATCGTCTCCCAGCGCGCCTTCAACGCCTCGAACAGGCGGTCGAGATCGGCCATGTCGGCGACGTCGCATTCGATCATGAAGTCGGAGCCGACTTCGGCGGCGAGCGGGCCGACCCGCTTCTGGAGCGCCTCCCCCTGATAGGAGAAAGCGAGCTCGGCCCCCTGCTCCGCCAGTCGCTTCGAAATTCCCCAGGCCAGCGACTTGTCGTTGGCGAGGCCCATGATCAGGCCGCGCTTGCCGCTCATCAGTCCGGTCATATGCTTTCCCGCTTATAGAAAGGCTCCTCGCCCTCCTTTAGGGCTTCTTCGGGCGTTTCCGCCAGCGCGGCGTTGAGCTCCGCCCCGATGACCACGCCGAGCCCGACGATGAAGAAGAAGGTGAGGCCGATGATCACCCCGGCGAGGCTGCCGTAAGTGAGATCGTAGCCGCCGAGGCCGGAAAGCACGATCGGCAGCAAAGCGGTGGTCGCAAGCCACCAGATGGTGACGAACAGGGGGCCCGGCCATTTCGGGCAGCCCCGGGTCCGGTAGCGCTTGGGCGTGAGCGAGTAGAAGATCAGATAGAGCGCTCCGAACAGCATCAGCGCCGGCACCACCCGGAACAGAGTGAAGAGTCCGACCAGCTCCTCGCCGCGCGGGATCAGGCCGACGATGAATTGCTGGACGCCCGACAGCAGGACCGAAAGGCTGAACGCGACCATGGCGATGATCACCGCGCCGATGATCATCCCGACCGAGCCCAGGCGATATTCCCAGAAGGGCCGGCTGAAGGTGACCCCATAGGCCCGGCGGATGATGTCGCGGATGGTCTCGATGAAGCTTCCCGTGGTCCACAGGCCGATGACGGCGCCGAGCCAGAGCAGGCCTCCGGAGCGGGCGCTGATCACGTCGCCGATCGGCTTCCTGAGCACGTCGGCGACGTCGGGCGGCATGGTCTGGAGGATGCCGTTGACGGCGGCCAGCCCCTCCTGCGTCTGGCCGAACAGCCGGGCGACGGCGGCGGCGACGATGACGAAGGGGAAGAGCGACATCAAGGCGAGGTAGGCGAGGTTGCCGGCGTGGATGAAGCCGTCATTGTACACGCCGACCGCGACCCGCTTGAGGACCTCGAACGGATATTGGCCCGGCTTCATCTTGTTGCGCATGTTGCCCAGCCGGGCGCGGGTCCTGGCGAGCCGCTTGCGCCTGGCTTCCGGCGATTCGGGATGGATGTCCTGCATCAGGCGGCTCTGACCTCGAAACCCTCCCCGGCATTTGCCGGGGAGGGGGACCGCGCGCAGCGCGGTGGAAGGGTTCTTTCACGGTGACTTCGCAAGACCCCTCCACCATGCTTCGCATGGTCCCCCTTCCCGAGAAATCTCGGGGAGGATTTTTTGCTCAACTCGCTCTGACTGTCCATCAAGCGGCTAGACGCCCAGCCCGCCCCTCGGGTTTCCCGAGCCCTTGCGGCTCCAGCCCTCGACGAAGCGGGCGAGCTCCTCGTCCCCGGCCGGCACGTCGATCATCAGGGTGACGAGCTGGTCGCCCCGCTGGCCGCCCTTGGCGGTGAAGCCCTTGCCCTTCAGGCGAAGCACCTTGCCGGAGCTGGTGCCGGCGGGAACGCTCAGCATCACCGGGCCGTCGACGGTCGGAACCTTGACCTTGGCGCCGAGCACCGCCTCGTCGAGCGAGATCGGCAGGTCGAGCCGGATGTTGTCGCCGTCGCGGGTGAAGAAGCGGTGCGGCTTGATCGAGATGGCGACGATCGCGTCGCCATTGCCGCCGGCGCCGGCCTGGCCCTGGCCGGCGAGCCGGATCCTGGTCCCTTCCTCGACTCCGGCGGGGAGCTTGATCGAGATCGTCTTGCCGCCGGCGAGGGTGACCCTTTGCTCGTTCAGGGCGGCGGCGTCCTCGAAGCTGATCGGCAGGCGATAGGCGGCGTCGGCGCCCTTCTGCGGCGGCGGCGGCGGCCGGCGCGTGCCGAACCCGCCGAAACCGCCGAATCCGCCGCCGGGGGCGGCGCGGCGCTGGCCGGCATTGCCTCCGAACAGACCGTCGAACAGGTCCGACAAATCGATCTCCTCGCCGCCGCCGAAATCGCCCGGAGTGCGGCCGAAACCGGCGCCGCCCGGCCCCGCCCCGGACCGGGGCGCGCCGCCGCCATAGCCGAAGGGCGCTCGCGGATTGCCCTCCTCGTCGAGCTCGCCGCGGTCGTAGCGGGCGCGCTTGTCCTTGTCGGTGAGGATGTCATAGGCCCTTGTGACCCTGGAGAAACGCTCCGAGGCGTTCGCATTGCCCTTGTTCTTGTCGGGATGAAGCTCCTTGGCGAGCTTGCGATAGGCCTTCTTGATCTCGGCCTCGCCCGCGTCGCGCTTCACGCCCAGCTGTGAATAGAGATCCGCCATCGTTGTGCTTCGTTCTCCAGACCGGTGCAAAAGTCCACTGTTGCCGTACTGTATCAGATGGGTAACGCACCTGTCGCGCGCAAGCGTCATGACCCCTCTCCCCCTTACCGGGGGAGAGGATGGGCCCAAGCCGAAGGCTTGGGAGGTGAGGGTCTTGCCGAGTCCGGTATACAGACCCTCACCTCCCACCGCTTCGCGGCGGGCCCCTCCTCTCCCGTAAGGACGGGAGAGGGAAAATATCGATTTCGCATCTCTTTGCCCTTCCGGTTGCGTTTCGCTCGCCGGGACTCGATCTA
>JBEVDE010000055.1:0-9544 GCA_040514175.1 Allosphingosinicella sp.
GGCTTCAGGTGGCGACCGCCGCCTCGAAGGCGCGCGGCGCGAAGCTGGTCAAGCTGGCCGACAAGATCGCCAATCTGTGGGATATCGCAGCGACTCCGCCGGCCGGGTGGAGCGCCGGGCGGCGGGCCGACTATTATCGCTGGTCGCGCGAGGTCGTCGCCGGCCTGAGGGGCGTCAGTCCCGCCCTGGAGCAGGCGTTCGACGAGGTCTATGAGAGCGGCCTCGCGCAAATCGGCGGCTGACGGAAGCGACTTTGGCGCCTTCACAAGGAGTGGCGGAAATGGCCGGCAGCCTTCCCGATTTCACCGTCGCCATCTGCCTCTACGGCAATTGCGACCTGCTCGACATCGCCGGCCCCAACGAGGTCTTCACCTTCTTCGACGCTTCGCCGATCGGACGGACCTGCAAGCTCGTCTCGGTCGGCAAGACCAAGGCGCCGCTGTCCGGGATCGGCGCGATCGGAGTGACTCCGCAGCATGATTTCGGCGACTGCCCGGACGTCGACCTGCTGTTCGTCCCCGGCGGCGGGTCCGACGGCCTCGAGGCCATGCTCGCCGACGAGGAATGGCGCGCCTTCCTCCAGGACAAGGCGGCGCAGGCGCGCTACGTCGCCTCGGTCTGCACCGGCGGCCTGCTCCTCGCCGCCGCGGGCCTGCTCGACGGCTATCGCGCGACGACCCACTGGGCGGTGATCGACTGCCTGAAGCTGTTCGACGCGGTGGAGGTGCCGGACGGCTTTCCCCGCTATCTGAACGACGGCAACCGCTTCACCGGCGGCGGCATCTCCTCGTCGATCGACCTGTCCCTGTTCATGGTCGAGACGATCGTCACCGACATGAGCGGGGATGCCGACGCCGGCCGATTCGCCTCCGAGCAGATCCAGCTGCAGATCCAATATCACCCCCAGCCGCCCAATCCGGGCGGCGACCCGGATTCGGTCGACCCGGCGCTCCTCGAGGCGACGAAGGCGAAGATGCAGGGCTTCCACGACGGCGTCTGCGCCGCGGTGAAAGCACGGATCGGCCACTGCTGAGAAAATTGGCGCGCCCAGAAGGATTCGAACCTCCGGCCCCCAGATTCGTAGTCTGGTGCTCTATCCAGCTGAGCTATGGGCGCGCGGGAGAGGGGGACATAGGAGCATGGGCGGCGGGGCGCAAGCCCGTTGCCGGGCCGGGGCGCTCCGCCTAGGAGGAGCCATGCCTGGCCTTCGCCTTTCGCTCGCCGCCCTTCCGCTTCTCGCCCTCGCGGCCGGCTGCGCGGCGCCCGGGCCCTACCCTTCGCTGGCGCCGCGGCCCGCCGAAAAGGCCTATGCCGAGGATGCGGAGGAGCGGAAGCCGACGCCGCAGCCCGACGACCCGGCGCTCGCCGGCGAGATCGACCGGCTCCTCGCCGAGGCCAAGGCCGGCGCGGCGGAGTTCGATTCGGCATTCCCCGGGGCGCAGGCCGCGGCGAGCGCCGCGGGCGCGGCCGGGAGCGACGGCTGGATCGAGGCCCAGCAGGCCCTGTCCCGGCTGGAATCGGCGCGGGCTCGGACGACGGCGGCCCTCGCCGACCTCGACCGGCTCGCGGTTGAGCGGACCGGCGCGGGAACGCTCGGCTCGGGAGATTCGGAACGGCTGCGCCGGGCCACCGAGGAGATGCAGGCGCTGGCCGACGCCCAGGCGGACCGCCTCCAGCGGCTCGGGCAAAGCCTCATCACGCTCTGATCCCTCTCCTCCCTGGAAGGGAGGGTTGGGGGTGTCCGGAAATTGGTGCCAGGCACCAATTAAGCGGAAGCACGATTAGGCGGAAATTGGTGCCTGGCACCAATTCAGGGAGACTTTTGCTGGGTCCGAGTTTCGGCCGCCTTCGGCGGACCCACCCCCGGCCCCTCCCTTACAGGGAGGGGAGGTCCAGCGCCGCGGCGTGGAGCTTCGCCAGGGCGACGTAATGCGCGACCCCCGCCTGCTGGCCGGCGATCTCCGCCTCGCTCAGATCGCGGACATATTTGGCCGGGCGCCCGGCCCAGAGCTGGCCGGCCGGGATCCGCCGGCCCGGAGCGAGCAGGGCGCCGGCGGCGAGCATGCCGCCGCCCTCGATCTCGCAGCCGTCCATGACGATCGCGCCGAGGCCGACGAAGGCGCGGTCGTGGAGGATGCAGCCGTGGACCATCGCCATATGGCCGATGAGGACGTCCTCGCCGATGATCGTGGGAAGGCCGGCCGGATTGCCGGGCCTCGGCGAATCGACATGGAGGACGGTGCCGTCCTGGATGTTGGTGCGGGCGCCGATGCGGATATGGTTGACGTCGCCCCTCAGCACGCAATTGTACCAGATGCTGGCTTCCGGCCCGATCTCGATATCGCCGATCAGGACTGCCCCCGGGGCGACGAAGGCGGCCGGGTCGATTTGCGGCGCCTTGCCGCCGAAGGGGATCAGCTTCGCCATTGCTCGCGCCTCATCTCATAGACGATGACCATCCCGTCCGCCCACTGGGCGGTGGCATAATCGAGATCGGGCCGGCGAGTCATGCCGAGCCGGAGCATCAGCCCCCAGCTCGGCGCATTGCCGTCGACGGTAAGGGCGACGACCCGCTCCGCCCCGAGCTTGTCGAAGGCGAAATCGAGCGAGGCGACCGCCGCCTCCTTCGCATAGCCCTGGCCCCAGGCCTCCTCGCGAAGCCGCCAGCCGACCTCAAATTCGCCCTCGACCGGGCTTTCGGGATCGTCGGCGATCTTGAGGCCGCAAAAGCCGAGCAGCGCGCCGTCCGCCTTGCGCTCGACGGCCCAGAAGGTGAAGCCGCGGCTCTCCTGCCAGGCCATGAAACGCTCGCGCACCGCCGCGACCTGCTGCTCGCGGGTGCGCACGCCGCCGAGCCAGCGCATCACCGGCCCGACATTGAGATCGCGGATGAAGGGCTCGATATCCGCCTCGCGCCACGCGCGCAGGACGAGCCGGGGCGTGTCGAGGCTCACGGCTTCAGCACCCCCGGAAGCCAGGCCTGCCAATCCTCGAGCAGGGGCAGGATGCTGGCGTAATCGTCGGTCCAGCCGGGGAAACCGGGCCGGCCGAGCAGCGGCCGCCAGAGGTGCGCGTCCTCGGCGCTCGCGATGCGAAGGGTCATCAGCGTCGCTTCGTCCTTGGCCATCGCCACCCAGATCGAGCGCGACAGGTTGCGCCCCATCTCCACGGCCTCCGGCGAATAGTCGAAGGCGGCGGCGCGCCAGCCGTCGCGCCTGGCCGCTGCGGCGAGCACCGGCTCCAGATCGAGATAGCGGTTGGAGATGTGGACGAGGAGCAGCCCGTCCGGCTTCAGCGCCCGCCGGTAGACCTGAAGCGCCTCGCGGGTGAGGAGGTGGATCGGGATGGCGTCCGACGAGAAAGCGTCCACGGCGAGCAGGTCGAGCCCGCCCGCGGGCTCCCGGGACAGGCTTAGCCGGGCGTCGCCGAGCACGATCCTGGCCTGGGGCGCGCAGCGGGAGAGGAAGGTGAAATTGGCCGGGTTGCGGGCGATCCGCACCATCGCCGGATCGATCTCGAAGAAGCGCCAATCCTGTCCCGGCAGAGCGTAGCAGGACAGCGTCCCGGTGCCGAGGCCGACCACGCCGACCGCCGCATTGGGGCCGTGGAAGACGGGCAGCGAGCCGAGCGCATGGCCGATTCCGGAGCGGCGGGCATAATAAGAGGTCGGCTCGGTCTCGCCGCCGGGCGTGAGGTTCTGGACGCCGTGGAGGGTGGTGCCGTGGGTGAGCTGGCGCGACGGCGGATTGTGCCGGGTGGTGACGGTGTAGATGCCGAAATAGGAGCGGGTGCGGATTCCGTCGCGGCTCTCCTCGAGCTTGGTCCAGCCGCCGTAGCTCAGCATCAGCGCGGCCAAGCCGAGCGCGAAGGCGCCCGGCCAGCCGATGAAGGCCAGAGCGATAAGCGAGATGAGGATGCTTCCGATGAGGGCGGTACCGTCGCTGGCGAAGGGCCCGAGATTCCAGTCGACCGCCCAGGACAGAGCGAGGGCGCCGATCACCGCGAGCCAGCGCAGCCGCGCCGGCACGTCCTGCGCCCAGGGGATGAACGGCGCCTGCGGGATCAGAAGCGCCGCGGCGACGATCAGAAGCGGATGCTCATAGGCCCAGTCGAACAGGGTCGGCGCGAGGATGGCGCAGAACATCCCGCCGAGCACTCCGCCGACCGCCATGGCGAGGTAGAAAGCGGTGAGATGCGCCGGCTCCGGCCGCCGCCGGTACATTTCGGCATGGAGGGCGACGGCGACGATGAACAGCAGCAGCAGCCCCAGGGTGGCGGTGACGAAGGGCAGCTCCGAGCCGCCGCTGAAGGCGAAGCCGCCGGCGACGAGGAGGAAGAGAGGCGCAAGGTTGACGATGAGGTTGGCCGCGCCGCGCCGGTGGGCAAAGGCGATGACGAAGCTCAGCAGATACAGAGCGAGCGGAAGCACCCACAGCAAAGGCACCGCGACGATGTCGGTGGTGAGGTGGGTGGTGGTGGAGAGCATCAGCCCGGACGGCACGGCGGCGAGCGCCACCCAGTGGAGCAGCCGCCGCCAGGAGGGCGCGGGCCCGGCCGCTTTCGGCACTTCCTCGACCGCGGCCGCCGGAACGGTGAGCGCGCAGGCCACCACCATCAGCACGAGCAAGGCGTAGCCGGCCGACCAGAGCAGGCTCTGCTGCTCGAGGGTGAGAAGCGGCTCGACGAGCAGGGGATAGGAGAGCAGGCCGGCGAAGCTGCCGAGATTGGAGGCGGCGTAGAGCGGATAGGGATCGCCGCGGGCGCTCTCCAAAGCGTACCAGCGCTGCATCAGCGGCGCCTGGGCGGAGACGATGAAGAAGAGCGGCCCGATCGAACTCGCCAGGAACCAGGGCGCCCACAGGGCCGGAACGGCGTCGGCGGGGAGGATCGCGCCGGAGACCCCGATCGGCAGCCACAAGGCGGCGACGGCGAACAAGGCGAGATGGAGCCCCGCCTGCCGGCGGGGCCGGAGCCGGGTCAGGAAATGGGCGTAGGCGTAGCCGGCGAGGAGCAGGCCCTGATAGACCAGCATCGCGCTGTTCCACACCGCCGGCGCCCCGCCCAGCCGAGGCAGCGCCATGCGGGCGATCATCGGCTGGGTGAGGAAGAGCAGGAACGAGCCGGTGAGCACGGTCAGAAGGAATAAAGGCTTGGCGAACCGCTCCCGGTCGCGCGCCCTCTCGACGGCGACGTTCATTCGGCCTCCAGCGCGGCGGCGAGCCGGACGAGGATTTCGAGCGCCTCGTCGACATGCTCGAGATGGGTTCTGAACGACAGGATCGCGCAGCGCAGCCAGTCCGCTCCGTCGAGGCGCGTGCCGCTGAGGAACACCCGCCCCTCCTCCTGGAGCCGCTGGAGGAGGCGCCGGTTGAAATCGTCCGGCTCGCCCGAGGCGGGACGGTAGCGGAAGGCGACGATGGAGAGGTCGGGCGCCGGCCCCACCTCCCAGCCGGGCGTCGCCGACAGCCGCTCGTGGAAATAGCGGGCGAGCGCGATCTTCTCGGACTGCGCCGCCCGGAACGCCCGGACCCCGGCGAGCTGGAGCGGGAGCCACAGCCTGAGCGCGCGGAAATGACGGGTCAGCTCGGGCGAGAGATCGCCCGGCGAAGGGCCGACGTCGGTCTCCGCGAAAGGACGGATATAATCGGCGCTGGCGCTGAATGCGTCGAGCAGGGTCCGGCCGTCGCGGGCGACCACCGCGCCGGTGCCGTAGGGGAGGAACAGGGCCTTGTGCGGATCGAGCGCCACCGTGTCCGCCCGTTCGATGCCGGACAACGCCCGCCGCCCTTCCGGGCACAGCATGAACAGGCCGCCATAGGCGCCGTCGACATGGAGCCAGGCGCCATATTGCTCGCAAAGGCCGGCGATGTCGGCAAGCGGGTCGACGGCGCCGGTATCGACCGTCCCCGCGGAAGCGACGACCAGCCAGGGCCTGATTCCCTTGGCGCGGTCCTGCTCCAGCGCTTCGGCGAGCGCGTCGGCGCGCATCCGGTAGCGCTCGTCGGTGGCGATGGCCCGCCGCGGCGCCCGCGACCGCCCGGCGATACGCAAGGCCTTCTCGATGCAATGATGCGCGGTGGAGCTCAGATAGACGGCGCCGCCGCCCTGTTCGTCCCGCGCTTCCCGGGCGGCGACGACGGCGGTGAGATTGGCCAGGCTCCCGCCGGACGTGAGGGTCCCGGCGGCGGTGTCCGGGAAGCCGATCGTCCGGGCCAGCCAGGCGACGGTGGAATTCTCAAGCCGGACGGCGCCGGGGGCCGCCGGGGCGAAGCCGGCATATTTGTTCGACGCCGCCGCCAGGAAATCGCCGACCGCCGAGTGGAAGAGGCCGCCGCCCGGCACATAGCCCATGAAGCGGGGCGAGGCGGTGGTGATTCCCGGGCGGTCGACGCAGCGGTCGAGATAGTCGAGAGTCACCTCCGCCGGCCGCCCGTCTTCGTCGAACCCGGGATCGAGCAGGGACCCGAGCGGATCCCCGGCGCCGCGATAGGACGGCCCCTCCGGCAATTCCTCCAGGAAACGCTCCGCATGGGCGATGGCCGCCGCCGCCAGCGCCACCCTCTCCCGAGGGCCCGGCTCGAGCGGCGCGGCCTCGGCCTGCAGCCTGGCGAGCTCGGCCCGCGCCTCGATCGTCATGCGCCGAGCAGCCTCGCCACCACCGGCGCATGATAGCTGAGCACGCCCGAGCAGCCCGCCCGCTTGAACGCCATCAAAGTCTCCAGGACCAGAGCGTCGCGATCGCCCGCGCCGGCCGCGGCGGCGGCCTCGATCATCGCATATTCGCCCGACACCTGGTAGGCGAAGACCGGCACTTCGAACCGCTCCTTCACCCGGCGGACGATGTCGAGATAGGGCAGGCCGGGCTTGACCATGACGCTGTCGGCGCCCTCGGCGAGGTCGAGCGCGACCTCGCGAAGCGCCTCCTCGGCATTGGCCGGGTCCATCTGGTAGCTCTTCTTGTCGCCCTTCAGCAGGCCGCTCGAGCCGACCGCGTCGCGGAAGGGCCCGTAGAAGGCGCTCGCATATTTGGCGGCATAGGCCATGATCTGGACGTTGACATGGCCCTCGCGCTCGAGCGCCCGGCGGATCGCTCCGACGCGGCCGTCCATCATGTCGGACGGAGCGACGATGTCGGCGCCGGCCGCCGCCTGGATCAGGGCCTGCTCGACGAGCATCGCGCTGGTCGCATCGTTCAGCACATAGCCCGCTTCGTCGACGAGCCCGTCATGGCCGTGCGCCGTATAGGGGTCGAGCGCGACGTCGGTGAGCACGCCGATCCCGGGTGCGGCGTCCTTCACCGCCCGGACCGCGCGGCAGATCAGATTGTCGGCGTTGAGGGCTTCGCGCGCGTCCTCGGTGCGCAGGTCCCGCGGCGTGTTGGGGAACAAGGCGACGCAGGGGATGCCGAGGTCGCGGGCTTCCCGCGCCTTTTCGCCGAGCCGGTCGACCGACCAGCGCGACACGCCCGGAAGGCTGGCGACCGGCTCTTCAACCCCCTGCCCCTCGGCGATGAACAGGGGCCAGATCAGATCCGCCGGGGTCAGCAAGGTTTCCGCGAACAGCGCCCGGCTCCAGGCGGCGGCGCGGGTGCGGCGGAGCCGAAGCGCGGGAAAGGCGGCATTGCTCATGGCGAGGGCTGTAACGCTCCTTCGAGCCCCTGCAAAGCGCCGCGCCGACTTCCTTGTGTCGCAGCCGGAACGATGTCATCTTCATATCCGAATACAGACTTCCGGGCTCACTCTTGGGGATGAAAGGGGGCAGTCGATGAAGTTCACCAAAACGCTCGCGATGCGCATGGGGATCGTGGCCGCGGCCATGCTCGCCGGCACGGGGCCGGCCCAGGCCCAGCCCAACCCGGTCCTCTATCTCACCGGCCTCGAATATTATTCCGCCGGCGGGAAGAACTGGGTCCGCCACCGCTACGACGTGTTCAACAAGGACCAGTATCCCGCCGCCATGTTCGCTCCGGCGCCGGGGCTGCCGCCTTGCGGCACCAACACCAATTCGTCGCGCAGCTGGGTCGACTTCTTCGATTCCCGGGGCAAGCGGCTGTACGGCTTCTGCGCCCTCGGCAGCCCCAACGACCTCGGCAAGATCTGGTTCGCGACCGAGGAGGGCACGGTCCCGCCCAGCTACGTCTATATCGTCATCAACGACCGTCAGACCAACAAGCAGTATAAATCGAACCTGGCGGATACGACGCTTTAGGCGTTCAATTCCTCCCCAGGATTTCCTGGGGAGGGGGACCGCGCGAAGCGCGGTAGAGGGGTTCTCAATCGCTTGAAGTACCCCTCCACCAGGCTTCGCCTGGTCCCCCTCCCCGGCAAATGCCGGGGAGGAATTAAATCGGGCACTTGCGCCCCTCGGCGTGCGTTGCCACCTTGTGTCCTTGTCCCGTCCCGTCCCCAAAGAAGCCGTGCTCGTCGTCAACGCCCACTCCCGCAAGGGGCAGGCGCTGTTCGAGGAGGCCGCCGCCAAGCTCCGGGCGGCGGGGATCGAGCTGACCGCCGCCCACGCCATCCGCGACCCGCGCCGGCTGATGGCGACGGTCAAGGAGGCGGTGCGGAGCGGTGCGCCGATGGTCATCGTCGGCGGCGGCGACGGCTCGCTCTCCGCCACGGTCGACGAGGTGATCGACCGGGAGTGCGTCTTCGCCTTGCTCCCGCTCGGCACCGCCAACAGCTTCGCCCGCACGCTCGGCATACCGCTCGACCTCGACGGCGCGATCCAGGTCATCGCGACCGGACAGCGGCGGCGGATCGATCTCGGCATGATCAACGACGATTATTTCGCCAATTGCGCGGCGATGGGCCTGTCGCCGATGATCGGCGAGGGCGTCCCCCACAATCTGAAGCGCTATCTCGGCCGGGTCGGCTATCTGATCTGGGCGATCTGGTGCCTGATCCGCTTCCACGCCTTCCGGCTCACCGTCCGCGGCGAGGGCTTCGAGGAGACCTTGTGGGCGACCGAGGTGCGGATCGCCAATGGCGGCCACCATGGCGGCGTCGAGCTGATCGAGAGCGCCGAGGTCGACAGCGGCCAGATCATCGTCCAGGCGGTGGTCGGCCGGAGGGCGTCGAGCCTGATCTGGGACTGGTTCTCCAAATATTGGAAGCTTCCCGCCCGCCACCGCACCACCCGCGAATTCCACGCCGCCGAGATCAGCATCGAGACGAGGCCGCGCCAGCGCATCTCGATCGACGGCGAGGTGCTGGCGAGGACCCCGGTCGTCGCCCGCGTCGCCCAATGCGCGATCGAGGTGGTGGTGCCGGCCTAAACCCTCATTGAAGACTCGTGCTGCGCTGCAACAGGTGACAGGCACGTGCTGCGATGCGGCGGTGCGGGGCGGCGGGACTATCCCGTCGGATTGAGCCTTCCGCCCGGCTCGGCGTCCGCCTGCGCCTCCTCCAGACACTCCTCCGGACCGGGCGGCGGGGCCATGCGCGCCTTTCGCCAGCCGCCGTGGAGATAGAAAGCGATCGCCATCGCCATGTTGGCGAAGGAGCTGACCGGGAAGCTCAGCCACAAGGCGTCGGCGCCGAGC
>JBEVDE010000095.1:0-3907 GCA_040514175.1 Allosphingosinicella sp.
GCCGCCGCCGCCGATGCGCGCTGCGACGCGATGCCGCAGCAGGTCCGCAGCGCCCTCGCCGGCGCCGACAAGGGCGTCGCCCAGAATGCCGCGCGCCGGCTGCGCACCGGCGAGGCCCTGTGCCGCGCCAACAACGATCGCGCCGCCGCCAAGGAATTCCAGGCCGCCCTGAAGCTGCTCGGCGCCAACGGCGCGGGAACCTCGATGGCGGGTAAGTAAATCCCTATCCTCCCCATCGCGAAGCGGTGGGGAGGGGGACCGCACGGAGTGTGGTGGAGGGGTAATTGGCGCGGGCCGGTGCAAATACCCCTCCACCATGCTGCGCATGGTCCCCCTCCCCATGCTTCGCATGGGGAGGATAAGCAGCGTCCCATTCCGGGAGGGTCGCGGCCGGGGCCTTAGCGGCCCGATCCGATCATGCTATCGACAGCGCCGATGCTGCTGCGATCGCTCCCTTTTTGCGCCCTCCTCATAACGCTCGCCGGTTGCGAGCAGGCGGCCCAGCCCGTCGCCTCCCCGGCTCCGAAGGTAGCCGCCGCTCCGCTCCGCCCCGTTCTCGTCTCCGCCGAAATCGCCGCTTTCTACCGCGAGCGCGGCAGCCGGCCGATCTGGGTGACCCGCTCCGGCCCGCGCCCGGAGGCGGTGGCTCTCGCCGGAGCGATCGCCCGGGCCGGGGACCACGGCCTCGATCCCGCCCGCTACGGCGCGGCCGAGATCGCCGCAGCGCTCGACGCCGCCGGATCGGGCGATCCCGCCGCCCGCGCCCGGGCCGATCTGCTCCTCTCGCGCGCTTATCCGGCCTTCGTCCGCGACCTTCGGCTCCCCGCTCGCGGCGGCGCCGGAATCACCTGGGTCGATGCCGAGCTCGCGCCCGCGCCGCCCGAGGCGCGGGCGCTGCTCGAAGCCGCCGCGAACGCTCCGGATCTCGGCCGCCACCTCGCCGAAGCGACCGCCACCAATCCGCTCTATACCGCGCTCAGCCGGGGCTATGCCCGCCGCCGCGCCGCCGCGCCGAAGCTCTCCGCGGCCGAAGAGAAAGCGATCAGGGCCAATCTCGACCGCGCCCGGCTGATCCCGGCGCTGCGCGGCCGCTACGTCATCGTCGACGCCGCCTCGGCCCGGTTGTGGATGATCGACGGCGACCGGGTCGAGGGGCCGATGCGGGTGATCGTCGGCAAGCCCAGCATGCAGACCCCGACCCTGGCCGGCTATATCCGCTACGTCACCCTCAACCCCTGGTGGAACGTCCCGCCCGACCTCGCCCGCGAGCGCGCGAAGAAGGTGCTGAAGTCCGGCCCCGGGATCCTGAGGCGCGAGAATATGGAATTGCTCTCCGACTGGAGCGACCGGCCGCGGGTGATCGGCGCCGGCCAGGTGAACTGGCGGGCCGTGGCGAGCGGCAAGGCCAGCCTGCGCATGCGCCAGCGCCCGGGCGGCGGCAACGTCATGGGGGCGATGAAGTTCATGCTCCCCAACCGGCTCGGAATCTATCTCCACGATTTCCCGGACAAGAGCCTGTTCGCCCGCGCCGACCGGCGGATCAGCTCGGGCTGCGTCCGGCTCGAGGACGCGCCGAAGCTCGCGCGCTTCCTGTTCGGCGGCCCGGCGCCGCGCCCGGCGGGCCCGGCTCCCGAGCAAAATGTCGATCTGCCCGAGCCGGTGCCGGTCTATATCACCTATCTGACCGCCTTGCCCGATCCCGCCCGCGGAGTCGCCCTGCAACGCGACGTCTACGCCCGCGACGAGCGGCGATCCGGCGGCCGCCGCGCATGAGCCGCGGGCTTCACCGGCCGCCCGGCCCCTGCTATCGCGCCTCGAGGCTGCCAGTGAAAAAGGGCGTGACGTGCGGAAATCCGGTTTAGCCCTGCTGCCCCTCGGCCTGCTGACCCTTGGCCTGCTGGGAGGCTGCGCGGGCTATGCGGCGGATTATTGGAAGCCCAAGGACAGCCTGATCGCGCCGCAGCTGCCCCGCTACGGAATCACCGCGGAGCAGAGCAATTGCGTCGGCGAGCGGCTGACGAAGAATCTGAACGTCTGGCAGCTTCGCCAGCTCGCCGACCTCGCCCGGCGGCTCGTGCCCAAGGCCGGCAACCCGCTCAATCCGCGCGACCTCGCTTATGTCGCCGGACTCGTCCAGGATCCGAAGGTCGGGCCCGAGGTGAAGGCCACGCTCGACGCCTGCGGCGCGACGGCGAATGCCGCGCCCGCCACGGTCCCGGGTCCGGCCATCCCGCAGCAGGGCGCGGCGATTCCGGGCCTGGAGCCGGGCGCGACCCCGCCGCAGGCGCTGCGCTGGATCGATCTCGGCGCGGCCGAGACCGGCCAGCGCATCGCCATCGACATCACTTCGGTGGTGATGAATGCGGAGAAAAGGGAAGGCTGGTTCCGGCTGTCCAATCCCGGCGAGGCGTCGCCGAGCCTCGACGCCTATCGCCTCAGGGTCGACTGCCCCGGCCGGACCATCACGCCGACCGCGGCCCGCAAATACGATGCCGACGGCAAGGTCGCCCAGCATGAGGATTATACCGCCGCCTGGCAGCAGCCGCTGCCGATCGAGGCGGGGACGGTGATGGAGATCGCCTGGAAGCGCCTCTGCCAGTGAGGCGGGGCGCCCTCGCTATTGCCCGACCGACCTGCTACACCTCGGACCATCACCTGATCGTGCCCGCAAGCATCGCGTGACAGGGAGACTTTAGAGCTCCCGCTTGCAGCGCGGAGCTTATCTTCATGGAACAGACCTACTGGCTCGGCCGAAAGCGCGTCTCGATCGCCAATGCGCGGCGCGCGGCGAACGCCGAAGCGCGGCTTGTCCACCTCGATCTCGCCGGCCGCTACAGCGTCAAGGCCGCCGCCGCCGCGCCCGGGTTCGCGGACAGCGCTTATTACGAGCGGCTCGAAACCGGTGCGCGCTGGCTCGCCGCGCGGGCCGCCCCGGGCTGCGAGCGGGAAGGGCATCTCGGCAACGCCAATCGCTATGCCCGGCTCCGGCTCGACGCCGCCGCGGCCGGGAGGCGCTGAGATGGCGGCCGACCGCGAGCGTCCCACCACCGTCGAGCGGGCCTTCGAGCTCGCCCGCTCCGGCCAGTGCGACAATCTCCCCGCCATCGTCGCGGCGCTGAAGGGCGAGCGCCACGAATCGGTCGACGCGCATCTCGCCGGCCCCTCGATCCGCAAGGATCTGAGGCGCATCTGGGAGGCGCAGAGCAGGGCCGCGCCGAGCGAAGGCAGCGAAGCCTGATACCGGTAAATCCTCCCCCGGATTTGCGGGGGAGGGGGACCGCGCAAAGCGCGGTGGAGGGGCTCTTCGGACTCAGCAAGGCCCCTCCACCAGCCTTCGGCCGGTCCCCCTCCCCTGCAAAGGCAGGGGAGGATTTAGGTCTGGCCCTCGACGTGCGCCTTCAGGCGGCCGAGCGCGTCGTCCCATTGCGCCGCCACCTCGTCCAGCCAGGCCCGGGCCTCGGCGAGCCGTTCCGGGCGAAGGGCGTAGAGCGCCTCGCGGCCCGAGGCGCGGCGGGCGACGAGGCC
Source organism: Allosphingosinicella sp. (assembly GCA_040514175.1). GTDB lineage: Bacteria > Pseudomonadota > Alphaproteobacteria > Sphingomonadales > Sphingomonadaceae > Allosphingosinicella. The sequence goes on from JBEVDE010000095.1 coordinate 3,526, forward strand.
GGCGCCTCGAAGCACGGCGAGATGCTTGCTGACCGCCTGGCGGGTGAGCGCGCTGCCGGCGGCGAGGGCGACGATCGGCCGCGGCTGCCCGTCGGCGAGCCGCCGGAGCAAGGCCAGCCGGGTCGGGTCGGCGAGCGCCGCGAACAAGGGCGCGGCGGCCTCAGCGCTCGACATGGGCCTTGACGTTTTGCATCTGCTCCTCCCAGCCGCCGGTGTTCGACCTCAGCGCCTCGTCCCGGCGCTCCGCCGGCAGGGCGTCGAAGCCGCTCTCGACGACGGTGAGGCGGGTGCCTTCGTCCGCCGGCTCGAGCCGGAACTCGACCCGCATCTGCGGTTCGGCCGAATAATCCTTGTCGGGATCGACCGCATAGGGATGCCAGGT
>JBEVDE010000129.1:0-3523 GCA_040514175.1 Allosphingosinicella sp.
TCGGCGAAGTCGCCGATCGCACCGGGGCGAATCAGGCGCCCGGTCACCCCGCCCGCGACGAGGCTCTCGCTGCCTGTCGCGCGCGCGGCGACGACGGGCAGGCCGCAGGCCATCGCCTCCAGCGTGACGTTGCCGAACGTCTCGGTCACCGAAGGATTGAAGAGCAGGTCCATCGAGGCCACGGCCCGGCCCAGGTCGGGCCCCTGCTGGAAGCCGGCGAAGACCGCGTCGGGGAGCCTGCGCTCGAACCAGTCCTTCGCCGGCCCTTCGCCGACGACGAGCACCTTGTGGCGGACCTGGCGACGCTCGAGGCAATCGATCGTCTCGGCGAAGACGTCGCGCCCCTTTTCCACCACCAGCCGGCCGACGAAACCGATCCCCGGCTCGTCGTCGGCGATGCCGAGGCCGCGCCGCCATTCTTCGTCGCGGCGGCCGGGATTGAAGATCTCGCGGTCGATGCCCCGGGTCCAGATCCCGACATTGTAGCTCATCCGTTGCTCACGGAGCAGCTGGGCCATCGAATCGGACGGCGCGAAAATGGCGTCGCAGCGGCGGTAGAAGCGGCGCAATATCGCTTCCATGACCGGCTCGAGGAAGGCGAGGCCGTAATAGCGGAAATAGGTCTCGAAGCGGGTGTGGACCGAGGCGACGGCGGGGATGTCCATCCGCCGGGCGAGGGTGACCGCGCGGTGGCCGAGCACGTCGGGGCTGGCGACATGGAAGATGTTCGGCCGGAAGGCCTTGATGTCGCGGCGGGCGCGCGCCGGCAGCATGAAGGGGAATTTATACTCCTTGCGGCGGGGTATCGAGAGGCTCGGGATGTGAACGACGTCGCCGTTCGGCGGAAAGGCGGGCTCCGCCACGGTCGGCGAGTAGATCCTGACCTCCGCCCCCTGCCTCAGAAGATATTCGACGAGCCGGTTGAGCGCCTGGTTCGCCCCGTCTCGGATGTAATTGTAGTTGCCGCTGAACAAGGCGATGCGAAGGCCGGTGGCGTCCATGGAGGTGCCCTAGCGCCAAGGCGGGTGCAGGCCAACCTCCCCTCCCCGCCAGGAACGGAAGCTCGAGCGTAGCCGCCGCAATGCAACACGTGCCTGTCACCTTGTGCAGCGCAGCAGGTGCCTGTCACCTTGTGCGGTGCAGCAGGCAATCGGTGCGGAGTTGAGCGCGGGGCCGCGACGGGGTAATCTTCCTTCTTCCGCTGACATGGGGGTGAAGCGACATGAGCCTTTTCCGCCTGCTTCCGCTCGCCGCCCTGGCGCTCGCCGGAACCGCCTTCGCCCAGCATGACGACCACGCCCCGCCGCCGCGCGCCAGCGTTGCCGACTGGGCCAAAGGCGCGCAGCTCTTCGACGGCCTCGGCAGCTTCCACCGCAAGGTCACCGCCTCGCCGGAAGCGCAGGCCTATTTCGACCAGGGGATGCGCCTCGTCTGGGCGTTCAACCATGACGAGGCGACGCGGTCCTTCGCCAGGGCGGCCGAGATCGATCCCGGATGCGCCTCCTGCTATTGGGGCGTCGCCCTCACCCTCGGGCCCAATTACAACATGCCGCTCATGGCCGAGCCGCGCGCCAGGGCCGGCTGGGAAGCGCTCGGCAAGGCGCAGGCGAATGCCGCCCGCGCCACTCCCGTAGAGCAGGCGCTGATCGCCGCTCTGGCGAAGCGGTTCGACGGCCCGAAGCCGCTCGATCCCTCGAACAGCGCGCCGCTTCTCGCCGCCTACGTCTCCGCGATGGAGAGCGTCGCCCGCCGCTTCCCGGACGACATGGACGTCCAGACGATGCTCGCCGAAGGGATGATGAACACCAATCCGTGGAAATTGTGGAGCGCCGGCGGCAGGCCGGGGCCCGGCACCCCCGCCATCCTCTCCGCCCTGCGCAAGGTGCTGGCGAAGGACCCGAAGCATCCCGGCGCCAACCATTATTGGATCCATGCCGTCGAGGCGTCGCTCGACCCGGCGCAGGCCGTCCCGTCCGCCGACGTCCTCGTCGGAATGATGCCGGCGGCCGGCCATCTCGAGCACATGCCGGCGCACATCTACCAGCGCGTCGGCCGCTACGAGGAATCGGCCGAGGCCAACAGGAAGGGCGCCGCCGCCGACGTCGCCTATCTGAAGCTGACGCCCGCGCCCGATTATTACCCCATGTACCTCATCCACAATTACCAGTTCCTCGCTTATTCGGCGGCGATGGAGGGCCGGCGGGCGGAAACCGTGAAGGCGCTCCGCGACGCCCGGGCGGCGGTGCCGGACGCGATGCTGCTCGCCATGCCTGGCCTCGATTGGTCGATCGGCTATCTCTACGACGGCATGGCCCGTTTCGGACTGTGGGACGAGATCGTCGCCGAGCCCGCGCCGGACCCGAAGCTCGCCGGCCTCACCATCGCCTGGCTCCAGGCGCGGGCGACGGCGCTGGCGGCGAAAGGCCGGGTGGCGGAGGCCCGGGGGCTGCTGCCGGAGCTGGAACGGGCGATCGCCGCGACGCCCGCCGACGCGACCCAGGGCCAGAACGCCGCCAGGCCCCTCTACGAGATCGCCGCGCTCAAGGTTAAGGCGCGGATCGCGCTCGCGGAGGGGCAGAAGGGCGCGGCCCGGACCGCCCTGCGCGAGGCCGTGTCGAAGGAGGACGGCCTCGCCTATAACGAGCCTTCGGACGAATTCTTCCCGGTACGGCATTTGCTGGGCGCGGCCCTGCTCGACGCCGGGCGGCCGGCCGAGGCGGAGAGAGTGTACCGGGAAGACCTTCGCCGCCATCCGAACAACGGCTGGGCGCTTCACGGGCTGGTCAGAGCGCTGGAGGCTCAGCGAAAGAAGGCCGATGCCGAAAGGGCGCAATTCAAGGAATCGTGGCGGCATTCGGATACGGAGCTGACGGCCTCGGCTTTCTGAGATCCCCTCAGGGAGGGGAATTCCTTTGCGCATCCCGCTCGCGAAGGGCGCGCCTGAACCGATACCCCGCGACCGCGACCGCGGGCAGGATCATCAACGCGACGAGGAACAGGGTGAAGGCGGTCTTCATCGAGGGCCGCCTTCCGCTCAGGAGCCGGGTGGTGTCAAGGTACCCGGCTCCTCGCATCCTGTGCCCGCCTCAACAATCGGGGCGCGGCTTGGGCCGCTTCGGGCTGCACGAGATGAGCAGCTTCCGGCGGGTATCGGTCCGCTCGATCTGAAGCTCCACCGCCTCCGCCGCGGCGGCGGCGATCGTGTGCCCGATCTCTCCCTCGATCGCGTCGTGGCCCTTCTTCTTCATCGCCTTGCGCAGCTCGTCGGGCTGGCCGACCGGGAGGGTCTGCGCCAGCGCCGCGAGCGCCTTGCCAAGGGTATAGGCCACGATGGAACTGGCCTCGCCGTCGCTTCGAACGAGGAGGTCGCCCTCGGCGGCATCGGCAAGCAGAATGGTGCCGCCGTCGAGCCGAAGCGCCGACCGCACGGCCTCGACCGCGGCGCCCTTGCCGTGGGCGGAATCGAGAAGCCGGATCGCTTCGTTGCCCAGGCCCTCGATTTCGAACGGGGTCCGGAAAGCGT
>JBEVDE010000373.1:0-16317 GCA_040514175.1 Allosphingosinicella sp.
GCTGGTCGAGGAGGGGAAGGTGACGCTCGACCAGCCGGTCGAGACGATCATTCCCGAATGGAAGAACATGGGCGTCTATGACGGCGGCGGCGCGGGCGCGCCGTTCCTGTTGAAGCCGCCCGAGCGGCCGATGATGATGATCGACCTCCTCCGCCACACGTCGGGCCTCACCTACGGCTTCCAGCACCGGACCAACGTCGACGCGGCCTATCGGGAGCGCAAGATCGAAGGCTGGCACGGAGCGCTCGATCTCGACGGCTTCGTCGCCGCGCTGGCCGATATCCCGCTCGAATTCTCGCCCGGAAGCGCCTGGAATTATTCGGTTTCGACCGACGTGCTCGGGCTCGTCGTCGAACGCGTGTCGGGACAAAAGCTCGACCGTTTCTTCGCGGAGCGGATCTTCGCCCCGCTCGGCATGACGGACACCTTTTTCCACGTGCCGCCGGAGAAGATCGACCGGCTCGGCGACTGCTGGGCGTTCGAGCCGGGCAAGGGCGCGAAGCTCTACGACGAAGGCGCGAAGAGCGTCTGGAGCCGGCCTCCAAGGCTCCTCGCCGGCGGCGCCGGCCTCGTCTCGAGCGTCGCGGACTATCATCGTTTCTGCTCGATGCTTCTGAACGGCGGAGCGCTCGGCGGCGGCCGGATCGTCGGCCGCAAGACGATCGAGCTGATGACGGCGAACCACCTTCCCGGCGGCGCCGACCTTACAGAGATGAGCCGCTCCCTGTTCAGCGAGGCAATCAACGCCGGCCAGGGCTTCGGCCTCGGCTTCGGCGTCAATCTCGACCCGGCGAAGACGATGCTGCCGGGCTCGAAGGGGGAATATTATTGGGGCGGGATGTTCTCGACCGCCTTCTTCGTCGACCCCGTCGAGCGGCTGCACATGATCTTCATGACCCAGCTCATGCCCTCCTCGACCTACCCGATCCGGAGACAGCTGAAGACCCTGATCTACGCGGCGCTGAAATAGAAAACGGGAAAACGGGGACAGCATAGGTTTTTCAGCCCGCTCGCGCGCCGGCGGAACCCTCGAAAAAATGTATGCTGTCCCCGTTTTCCTCGAGCGGGCATAAAGGGCCGATGGATTCGCCGCCGCCCCGTCCGCGTCCGCTCCTGCCCGGAGAGCCGGCGCCCTGGTTCCGCGCCAAGGCGATCGGGGGGAGCGACAATTACGTCTTCGACACCGCCGCCGGGCGCTACATATTGCTGCTCTTCCTCGGCCGGGCCGGCGCCGCCGGGGCCGCCGAGGCGCTGGCCTGCGTCGAGCGCCACCGAGCCCTGTTCGACGACCGCGGCGCCTGCTTCTTCGGGATCACCGACGACCCCGGGGACGAGACGGCCGGGCGGGTCGTCCAGCAGCTTCCCGGAATCCGCTTCTTCCTGGATCCGACGGGCGGCCTGCCCGCTTTGTTCGGCGCCACGGCGGCGGAGGGTGAGGAGGACCGGCGCCACTGGCTTCTGGTCGATCCGATGATGCGGGCGGTGGGCGCCTTTCCGATCGAGTCGGGCGAAGCCGCCGTCGCCGCCCTCGCCAAGGCGATCGGGCACATGCCGCTGCCCGACTGGGCGCCGGTGCTGATGGCGCCCAACGTCTTCGAGCCGGCCCTGTGCGAGCGGCTGATCGCCCATCATCGCGAGACCGGCGGCGAGCCTTCGGGCTTCATGCGCGAAGTGGGCGGCAAGACCACCCTGGTTACCGATCCCAACCACAAGATGCGGCGCGACCGGGAGATCGCCGACGAGGCCCTGTGCGCGATCCTGCGCGCCCGGATCCTCGCCCGGCTGGTGCCGATGGTGAAGCGCAGCTTCCAGTTCGAGGCGACCCGGATGGAGCGCTACATCGTCGGCGCCTATTCGGCCGGCGCGGGCCATTTCCGGCCGCACCGGGACAATACGACCAAGGGCACCGCCCACCGCCGCTTCGCGGTGACGATCAACCTCAACGCCGGCGATTATGACGGCGGCGACCTTCGCTTCCCCGAATATGGCGCGCGCACCTACCGGGCGCCGACCGGAGGCGCGGTCGTCTTCTCCTGCTCTTTGCTCCACGAGGCGACTCCGGTGACCCGGGGAACGCGCTACGCCTTCCTGCCCTTCCTCTACGACGACGCCGCGGCCCGGCTTCGCGAGGAGAACAACCCCCATCTCGCCGACGGGGTGGGGGCTTATAAGGCGGGGTGAGATCCTCCCCATCGCGAGCGATGGGGAGGATTTCGCTTCGCCTAGTCCTTCGCCCTCGGCACGACGGCGATCTCGAACAATTTCGCCCAATTCTTGCCGGTGACGAACAATCGGTCGCCCTTCGCGTCATAGGCGATGCCGTTGAGGACGGCGTCGGGATCGCCATTGGCATTTTCGAGCGCGAGCTGGGAAAGGTCGATCCAGCCCTTCACCTTGCCGCTCTTCGGGTCGATCCGGGCGATCCGGCGGCCCATCCAGATGTTGGCGAAAATCTCGCCTTTGACATATTCGATCTCGTTCAGGCGCTCGACCGGCTCGCCCTTGTAGGTGACGGCGACGCGTTTCTTCACCTGCATCGTCGCCGGATCGAGGAAGCGAAGCTGGCTTGTGCCGTCGCTGAGGATGATGTGTTTGCCGTCCTGGGTCAGGCCCCAGCCCTCGCCTTCGTAGCGGAACTGGCCCGTCGGCTTGAAATCGGCCCGGTTCCAGCGGAAGCCGAGGCCGTCCTGCCAGGTCAGGCTGAGCAGCTCCGAGCCCCAATTGACCAGGCCCTCGCCGAAATATTGCGGCGGGATCGAGACCGAGCGGAGCACCTGGCCGTCCTCGAGCCTGACCTCGCGCACCGTCGACTGGCGGTTGAGGCCGGTGCTCTCGTACAGGCGGCCGTCGAGATAGAGGAGGCCCTGGGTGAAGGCGGCCGGATCGTGCGGATATTCCCGGACGATCCGGTAGCCGTCGACCGGCGGCTCGGCCGTGGCGGACGCGCCGCACGCGCCGAGCGCGAAGAGGAGCAGGGGGAGCGGGCGTTTCATCATGGCGTGTTCATCGTGAGGAGGTCGTAGGAAGCGACCACATCGTCCTTTTGGTTGAAGACGTAAACCGCCCAGCGAACCTCGCCCATTTCCTCGTTGCGGACGCTCTTCGATTTGACGGTCAGCTCCACCCGCATCGAATCGCCGGGATAGAGCGGAGTCTGGAAGCGGAGGTTTTCGAGGCCGTAATTGGCGAGCACCGGCCCCGGATCGGGGTCGACGAACAGGCCCGCGGCGAAGCTGAGGATGAGGTAGCCGTGGGCGACCCGGCCGTCGAAGATCGGGTTCGCCCTGGCCGCCTCCTCGTCCATATGGGCGTAGAAATTGTCGCCGGTGAAAGCGGCGAAATGCTCGATGTCGTCGAGGCTGACGGTCCGGCTCGCCGTCTTCAGAGTGTAGCCGATGTCCAGCTCGGAAATGCGCTTGCGGAAGGGATGGCGGTCCCCCTCGTCCTTGGGAGCGCCGGGGAGCCATTGCCTGACGACGCTCGAGAGCATCGCCGGCGAACCCTGAAGCGCGGTCCTCTGCATATAATGAACGACCCCGCGGATGCCGCCCATCTCCTCGCCGCCGCCGGCGCGGCCGGGGCCGCCGTGGACGAGGACCGGGAGAGGAGAGCCGTGGCCGGTCGATTCCTTCGCCGACGTTCGGTCGAGGATCACCATCCGGCCGTGATAGGCGCCGGCGCCGAGCACGAGATCCTCGGCGACGTTCGGGTCGAAAGTGAACAGCGACAAAGCGAGGCTGCCCATGCCGCGATTGGCGAGCGCGACCGCGTCGGCGAGGTCGCGATAGGGCATGATCGTCGAGACCGGCCCGAACGCCTCGACGTCGTGCACGGCGTCGGACCCCCAGGGATCGTCGGAGCGGAGCAGGATGGGCGAGATGAACGATCCCTCGCCCTCGACCGGCGACCGGTCCGGATCGCCGGAGACGATCCGGGCCGATTTTGCCAGCTCCGCCACCGCCTCGCGCACCGAGCGGAGCTGCGAGCGGCTGGCCAGCGCGCCCATGGTGACGCCTTCGTCGCGCGGGTTGCCGATTTTCGCGCGGCCGAGCCGCTCGATCAGCGCCGCCTGGACCGCGTCGAGATTCTCGGCCGGGGCCAAGGCGCGGCGGATGGCGGTGCATTTCTGCCCCGCCTTGACCGTCATCTCGCGCGCCACTTCCTTGATGAAGAGGTCGAATTCCGGAGTCCCGGGAGCGGCGTCGGGGCCGAGGATCGAGGCGTTGAGGCTGTCGCGCTCGGCGATGAAGCGAACGCTCTCGCGGGCGATGACGGGATGGGTCTGGAGCTTCATCGCGGTCTGAGCGGAGCCGGTGAAGCTGACCACGTCCTGAAGGGTGAGATGGTCGAACAGGTCGCCGACCCCGCCCATCACCAGCTGAAGCGCGCCGGGCGGAAGCACGTCCGCCTCGATCATGATCCGGAAGGCGGCCTCGGCGAGGTAGCCTGTGGAGGAGGCCGGCTTGACGATGGCGGGGACCCCGGCGAGCAGGGTCGGCCCCAGTTTCTCGAGCATCCCCCAGACCGGGAAGTTGAACGCGTTGATGTGGACCGCGACGCCCTGAAGCGACGTGTAAACGTGCTGGCCGACGAAGCTTCCGCCCTTCGACAGCGGCTCGAGAGCGCCGTCGATCAGGATCCGGCTGTTGGGAAGCTCGCGCCGGCCCTTGGACGAGAAGGAGAAGAGGGTTCCGGCGCCGCCTTCGATGTCGATCCAGCCGTCGGTGCGGGTGGCGCCGGTTTCGTAATTGAGCTCGTACAATTCCTCCTTGCGCGCCATGATCGCGTTGGCGAGCGCCTTCAGCCTGTGCGCCCGCTCATGGAAGGTGAGGCGCCGGAGCGCCGGCCCGCCGACCTTTCGGGCATGGTCGAGCATCGCCGCGAAATCGAGGCCGCCGCTGCCGGTTTCGGCGACCACTTCGCCGGTGACCGCGCTCTCCACGGGCGCAAGCCCGCCTTCGGCGCCATACCATTGGTCCTGGGCGTAATTGAGCAGCTTCAGAGTCTTCATTTGTCCTGTTCCCACGGCAGGGGCATCCCTAACCTCGTCATTCCGGCGAAAGCCGGAATCCATGAACGCCGCCGTGCGACATTTCAACCGACCGTGTTCATGGATCCCGGGGTCGAGCCCGGGATGACGGCGTCTCTCATTTCCCCGTGAAATTGGGCTTCCGCTTCGCCATGAACGCCGCCACGCCCTCGCGATAATCGTCGCCGAAGCCCAGCTCGCGCATCGCGTCGCGCTGGAGGTCGAGCTCCTCGTCGAGGCTGTGGCCCCAGCTCTCGCGGATCATCTTCTTGATCCGGGCCAGTCCCCTGGTCGGCGCCTCGGCGAAGCGGGCGGCCAGCGCGTCGACCTCCTCGTCCCGCCTGTCGTCGTCGACCGCCTTCCAGATCAGGCCCCATTCGGCCGCCTTGTCCGCCGGCAGCGGCTCGGCGGTGAGGGCGAGGCCGAGCGCCCGCGCCTGGCCGACCAGCCGCGGCAGCGCCCAGGTGCCGCCGCTGTCGGGGATGAGGCCGATCGCGGCGAAGGACTGGATGAATTTGGCCGATCTGGCGGCGATGACGATGTCGCAGGCGAGCGCGATGTTCGCCCCGGCGCCCGCCGCGACTCCGTTGACCCTGGCGATGACTGGGAAGGGCAGGGAGGTGAGGGTCCGGATCAGGGGATTGTAGCGTTTCTCGACCGACTCGCCGAGGTCCACCGCCTGGCCCGGGGCCACCGCCCGGTCGTTGAGGTCCTGGCCGGCGCAGAAGCCGCGGCCGGCCCCGGTCAGGATCAGCACGCGCGCGCCGTCGAGCCGGGCGAGGGCGTCGGCCACTTCCTCATGCATCTCGACGGTGAAGCTGTTCAGCCGGTCGGGCCGGTCGAGCGTGAGCCGGGCGATGCCGTCCGCGTTGGCGAACGCGATGGTGCGATAGGTCATGGCGAGGCTTTAGACGCGGCGCGGGGGCGGCGGAAGTGGGGGCTCGTCATTCCGGCGAAAGCCGGAATCCATGAAGACGGCTCGCGACCAGCGAGTGACGGCGGTGTTCATGGGTCCCGGCTTTCGCCGGGATGACGAATCGTGTTCATGTTGCGACAAGACGGGTTTGTTATAAAGTCACGAGCGCCTATGTCCGCCGTCGACAGGGGATTTTTTCGGTTTGCCAATGCTGGGTGCGATCTCGACCTTATGACCCGTCTCCTGACGCTGATCATGATCTTCGTGCTCGTGCTCGCCCACGGTTCCTCCGTGGCGGCCGCGATTTGCCGCCATCAGGACGGTGTCGCGCATGTCGCGGCGCTGCAAAGCGAGGACGCGGGCATTTCGGCGGCCGCTTATGGCGAGGAAACCGCCGGCAAGGCCGCCTCCAAGAAGGGCGCGCCGGCGGATTCCGGCTCCATTTCCCTGGCGTCCGACATGTTGCCGGCGCCCGGCCTGCCGGTCCCCTTCCGGGCGAGCGAAGCGCCCGAGCGAAGCCCGGCGGACGCCCCGATACTGGTCGGCGCCTCCCTCCGACCCCTGCTGGAGCCTCCCTCGGCCTGAGCGCCCGGCCGCGCGTTTCGCGGCCCAAGCCCGCTCGGCCGCGCGTCCCGACACGCGCAGCTCGAATGCCCCGAAAAGGCCATCGAGAATTGGAAATTCGCACATGCTCCGCTCAGCCCTGCTCGCCGGTGCCGTCACGGCCCTGCTCCCCAACGCCGCGCTCGCCCAGGACCCGCCGGCCGAACCGCCTCCCGAACAAACTCCCGCCGCCCCTGCGCCGGAAGCTTCCGACGATCCCCATGCCGATCATACCCAGGACATCATCGTCACCGGCTTCCGGCGCGACCGCGACGACGTGCTCGCCGGAACTTCGGTGGTGTCCGGCGCCGAGCTCGCCCGCGAGCTTCGCCCGACCATCGGCGAGACCCTGGCCCGCCAGCCGGGAGTCTCGGCGACCTCGTTCGGGCCCAACGCGTCGCGGCCGGTGCTTCGCGGCTTCCAGGGCGAAAGGGTGCGGGTGCTGACCGACGGCATCGGCAGCCTCGATGCGTCCAACACCAGCGTCGACCATGCCGTCGCCATCAACCCGCTCACCGCCGAGCGGATCGAGGTGCTTCGCGGCCCCTCCGCGCTGCTGTTCGGGTCGGCGGCCATTGGCGGGGTGGTCAACGTCGTCGACGCCCGGATCCCGCGCCGGGTGCCGGACGAGGGCGCGCATGTCGCGGCCATCCTCGGCTACGGCTCGGCGGCGGACGAAAGGTCGGCGAATGCGACGGTCGACGTGCCGATCGCCGGCAAATGGGTGGTCCACGCCGACGGCAATTACAGCCGGTCGAACGACCTCAGGATCGGCGGCTTCGTCCTCTCCCGCGAGCTTCGCGCCCAGGCGGCGGCGAGCGGCGATGCCGGGGTCCGGGCGCTCGCCGGCCTCAAGGGCCGGCTTCCCAACACGGCGGCGGAGACGTCGGACGTGGCCCTCGGCCTCGCCTATGTCGACGGCGAGACCAATTTCGGCCTCTCGGTCAACCGCTACGACAGCCTCTACGGAGTTCCGGTGCGCTTCTCGCTCGAGCCCGGTGTGGAAGCGGAGGCGCCCCGGATCGACGTCCGCCAGAACCGGGCGGACGCCCGCGCCGAGGTGGATGCGGGCTCGGGCTTCGTCGATTCCGTCCGCTTCCGGGCCGGCTATTCCGATTATCGCCACGACGAGCTCGAGGAGACGGGCGAGACCGGCACCACCTTCCTTACCAAGGGCATGGAAGGCCGGCTGGAGGTCGTCCAGTCGAAGCGCGGCGGCTGGGGCGGCGGCTTCGGCATGCAATATTTCCGCCGCCGTCTCGACGTGATCGGCGAGGAGAAGTTCCTGCCCGGGAACAGCACGTCTCAACTCGGCCTGTTCGCCGTCCAGACCTACGAAAGCGGGCCGCTTCGGGCCGAGGCCGGAGCGCGCTACGAGCGCCAGATTGTGAGCGCGAAGGCCGATGCCGACCTTGGCAACGAAGCGATGAAGCGCCGGTTCTCGGCCATCTCGGGCTCGCTCGGCGCGAGCTACGCGCTCGTCAAGGGCGTGCGCTTCGGGCTCAACGGCTCGCACAGCCAGCGGGCGCCGGCGGCCGAGGAATTGTTCGCCAACGGCCCGCACGCCGGCACCCAGTCCTTCGAGATAGGCGACCCCGGTCTAGGCAAGGAGAGGAACTGGGGCCTCGAGGCGATGCTGAGTGCCGAGGGCGACGGCTACAGCCTGTCCGCCTCCGTGTACCGAAGCTGGTTCGACGACTACATCTTCGAGCGGCGGACCGGCGCGTTCGTCGGGGAGCTTCCGGTCTTCCGGACCGGACAGGCCGACGCGCGCTACAGCGGCCTCGAGCTCGAGGGATCGGTGCGGCTGGCGCGCAAGGGGGGCGTGACGTTCAATGCCGACGCGGTCGCCGACTATGTGCGGGCGACCATCGCCGGCGCCGGACCGGCGCCGCGGATCCCGCCGCTTCGGCTGATGGGCGGGCTCGAGGCCCAGTCGGACCGGATCCAGGGTCGGATCGAAATGGAGTGGACGGCCGCGCAGGACCGGCTCGCCGAGCTCGAGACCCCGACCCGCGGCTTCACCCTGGTCAACGCCTCGGTTCAGCTCAAGCCGCTCAAGAACAACAGGAACACCAGCATCACCTTGGCGGCGAACAATATCTTCGACGTAGACGCGAGGCGCCACGCCAGCTTCCTCAAGGACGTCGCCCCGCTCGCCGGGCGCGACCTCAGGCTGACGGCGCGGCTGAACTTTTAAGTCCTCCCCCAGCTTGCTGGGGGAGGGGGACCAGGCGAAGCCTGGTGGAGGGGTAGCTGGCAGAAGCCTAGGCAATTACCCCTCCACCACCCTTTCGGGTGGTCCCCCTCCCCATCTATCGATGGGGAGGATCAAGAGGGAGTCTGTCGCAAACCCGGAACGTCCTGCCGAAACGCCCCGCCTTTAAGCTGGCGGAAAGCCTCGCTCCCGTATGATGATTCTCTTGGGGAATAAGGGTTTAGGAGGGGCCAGTGACGTTATCGCGCCGCCAGATCATCGACGAATCGAGCCGGGTCGCGCGGGGCGCCGCGCTGGCCGGAATCGCCGCCATCGGCCTTGCCACCGCAGCGCTCGCGCAGCCGGGCGGCCGTTTGCCCGCGCCCTCCTCCTTCCCGGCCGTCGTCCGGGGCTATCCGGGCGCCGTCCCGGCCGCGACGGCGCAGGAAGCGACCGCCCGGCGCATCCTCGAGGGCCAGGTGCGCGCGCTCGGTCAGGCGTTCAGCGGCGACATCGGAATTGCGGTGCGCGACGTCCAGAGCGGCTGGACGACCAGCTATGACGGCGACACCTTCTTCCCCCAGCAGAGCGTCAGCAAATTCTGGGTGGCGCTGACCGCGCTCGACAAGGCCGACCGGGGCGAACTCAGCCTGTCGAGACCGGTGACCCTGACCAAATCGGACATCACCCTCTTCCACCAGCCGATCGCCGCGCAGATCGGCGCCAACGGCTATACCACGACCGTCGAGAGCCTGATGACCCGGGCGCTCCAGCAGAGCGACAATACCTGCAACGACGCGGTGCTGTGGCGGGCCGGCGGGCCGGAGGCGGTCCGCGCCTTCTTTCGCGACAAGGGCATCGTCGGAATCCGCTTCGGCCCGGGCGAGCGGCTGCTTCAGAGCCGGATCGCCGGAATCGAGTGGAAGCAATCCTATGCTTATGGCGGCGGCTTCTACGCGGCGCGCAACGCCGTGCCGGCGGGCGCGCGCCGGGCCGCGTTCGAGCGCTACATCAAGGATCCGATGGACGGTGCGACCCCGCTCGGCATCGTCGACGCGCTGGCCCGGCTGAAGCGGGGCGAATTGCTCTCGCCTGTTTCGACGCAGAAGCTGCTCTCGATCATGTCGAACACGAAGACCGGGCCGCAGCGCCTCAAGGGCGGCCTCGCCCCCGGCTGGCATCTCGCCCACAAGACCGGCACCGGCCAGGTGCTCGGCGGCGAGCAGGCCGGCTATAACGACATCGGCATCATCAGCGGTCCGGACGGCCGCTCCTATGCGCTGGCGGTGATGATCCGCCGCACCTCGGCGCCGCTCGGCCAGCGCATGGCGGCGATGCAGAACACGGTGCGGGCGGTGATCAGCTTCGACCAGAATCTGTCGAGCTACGGCATGGCCAGGTACGGGGTCGCGGAGCATGGGAGCCGGTAGCTCCAAATTCCTCCCCTGCATTTGCAGGGGAGGGGGACCAGCCGAAGGCTGGTGGAGGGGCCTTGCTGAGCTCGAAGAACCCCTCCACCGCGCTTCGCGCGGTCCCCCTCCCCGAGAAGTCTCGGGGAGGAATTTTTCCTCTCAGGCGTCGTAATCCACTTCCAGGCCTTCGCCCTTGGGCACCGACTGGCAGGTCAGCACATAGCCCGCCGCCACTTCCTCGTCGGTGAGGCCGTAGCGCGCCGCCATCTCGACCGCGCCCGCCACCACCCGCGCGCGGCAGGTGGCGCAGACCCCGGCCTTGCAGGCGAAGGGGGCGGGGAGGCCGGCGAGGCGGGCGCTGTCGAGGATGTTGCCGGCCTCGGCGCTGAACGGGACCCGGCGTTTGCGGCCGTCGAGAGTGACCAGCATGGTCGCGCCCTGGGCTTCCTTCGAAAGGGCGTCGAGCTGGGCCTGAAGGGCCTCGGGCGGCCGGTCGGCGGTGAAGCGCTCGAGATGGATCCTGTCGGAGGGGACGCCCCGTTCGATCAGGGCGCCTTCGGCGGCGTCCATCATCGGCCCGGGGCCGCAGATGAAGAAGGCGGCGACGCCGGCCGGCTCGATCAGATGCTCGAGCACCTCGCCGCATTTGGAGCGGTCGAGCATGCCGTTGAACAGATCGATGTCCTCCGCTTCCTCGGCGAGGAAATGGTGGATCTCGAGCCGGTCCATGAAGCGGTTCTTCAACCGCGCGAGCGCGTCGAGAAAGATCACCGACTGGCTGTCGCGATTGCCGTAGAAGAGGGTGAAGCGGCTCTTCGGCTCCTCGATCAGGGCGGTCCTCAGCAGCGACATGACGGGCGTGATCCCGGAGCCGCCGGCGAAGGCGGCATAATGATTGGCCGCCTGCGCGTCGAATTCCCAGGTGAAGCTGCCGTGCGGCTCCATCACGTCGATACGGTCGCCGGGCCTGAGATTGTCGTTCGCCCAGTTGGAGAAGAGGCCGCCGGCGATGCGCTTGACCGTCACCTTGAGCTCGCCCTCCTCGGGGGCGACGCAGAGCGAGTAATTGCGGCGGACCTCTTCGCCGCCGATCTCGGCCCTGAGCGTGAGATGCTGGCCCGGCTTGAACCTGAACGATTCGCGAAGCTCGGGCGGCACCTCGAAGCGGATCGACCTGGCCTCGGCGGTCTCGTCGACGATTTCGGCGACGGCGAGGCTGTGGAAGTTGACGCTCATCCGCGGCCGCTCAATGGCATTTGAACAGGTCGAACGGCTCGGCGCAGGAGCGGCAGCGCCACAAGGCCTTGCAGGGGGTCGAGCCGAAGCGGCTGATCTCCTCCGTGTCGGCGGAGCCGCATTGCGGGCAGGCCACGGCCGAGCTCGTGGGGGGGGCGATGCCGTAGGCGTGGAGCCTGGACCGGCCCTCCGGGGTGATCCAGTCCGTCGTCCAGGCGGGGGAGAGCGCGGTCTCGATGGCGACATGGCGGTAGCCGGCGGAGTCGAGGGCGGCGCGTATATCGCGCTCGATCACCTGCGTGGCCGGGCAGCCGGTATAGGTCGGGGTGATCGCGACCCGGTCCCGCTCGACGGAACGGACGATGCCGAGATCGACCACCGAGATGACTGGGATTTCCGGGTCGGGGACGCCGGCGAGCACCGCCCAGATCGCAGCGGTCTCGTCGAGGCGGGCGGCGGCTACCATGTCGCGTCCGGATAGGTGCGGGGGAGAAATTGCATCACCGCGAGCAAATGGCCGAGATGCTCCGAATGATGGCCCCGGCGGCCGCCGAGGATCGGGCGCTGGTCGGGCGGCGGCTGGAGCGTCGCCTCGGCGAGCACGGCGGCGATCCGGGCGTCATAATCGTCGCGCAGGGCGGCGAGATCGGCGCCGATGCCGCGCTTCGCCATGAAGCGGGCGAGCTCGTCCATCTCGAACAATTCCGGCACGAAGCGCCAGTGCCAGGCGAGGCCGTCCTCGATCCGGCGGCGGCTCTCCCCGGTGCCGTCGCCGAGCCGGATCACCCATTCGGCGGCGAGTTCCTGATGGTAGGTGACCTCCTTCACGGCTTTCTCGGCGACGGCGGCGATCAGCTCGTCCTTCGAGCCGAGAAGGGCTCGGAACAGCAATTGCTGCCAGGTCGAGAAAAGCAATTGCCGGGCCATCGTCCGGCCGAAATCGCCATTGGGCTGCTCGACCAGCCAGCAATTGCGATAGTCCAGCACGTCGCGGCGGAAGGCGAGGGCGTCGCCGTCGCGGCCCTTGCCCTCGACCTCGCCGGCGCGCCCCAGGAAGTGGGTGGCCTGGCCGATCAGGTCGAGGGCAATGTTGGCGAGGCTGAGGTCGACTTCCACCGACGGGGCGTGGCCGCACCATTCGCCGAGCCGCTGGCCGAGGATCAGGCTGTCGTCGCCGAGACGGAGCAGATATTCGAACCGGGCCGGGCCTTCCTCGAGCGCGGGGGCGTCGAAGGCGCCGGCGCCGGTGGCGTTCGAAGGCAGATCGATGGGGGGGAGGGAGGCCATGACCTAAATCCTCGCCGCGAGCGAAGCTCGGGGGGAGGGGGACCACCCGAAGGGTGGAGGCGGGGCAGCTGGTGAAAGCCTGCGCCACTCACCCCTCCACCAGGCTTCGCCTGGTCCCCCTCCCCAATTGCAATGGGGAGGATAAGGCAGAGGGTCGCCCCCCCTCATATGTGGGTGATCCCCTCGGGAATGTCGTAGAAAGTGGGATGCCGGTAGACCTTGTCGGCCGCCGGATCGAACATCGCTTCGTCCTGGCCGGGATCGGAGGCGACGATCGAGGCCGAGGGGACGACCCAGAGGCTGATCCCCTCCATCCGCCGCGTATAGGTGTCGCGGGCGTGGCGAAGCGCGATCCCGGCATCGGGCGCGTGCACCGATCCGACATGGCGGTGGGCCATTCCGCCCTTCGAGCGGACGAAGACTTCCCAGAGCGGCCAGTCCTTCGACATCAAGCGGCCTCGGCCTTGCGGCTGTGCTTCTCCGCATAAGCCGCGGCCGCGTCGCGCACCCAGGCGCCGTCCTCCCAGGCCTGACGTCTTGCCGTCATCCGCTCCTTCGCGACCGGCCCCTCGCCGCGGACGACGGCGTAGAATTCCTCCCAGTCGACCTCGCCGAAGTCGTAACGACCCTCGGCCTCGTTCCACTTCAGCGCCGGATCGGGAACCTTGAGGCCGATCGCCTCGGCCTGTGGAACGGTGATGTCGACGAACTTCTGGCGAAGCTCGTCATTGGTGTCGCGTTTGATCCGCCAGCGCATCGACTGGGCGGTGTTGGGGCTGTCGGCGTCGGGCGGGCCGAACATCATCAGCGACGGCCACCACCAGCGGTTCAGGGCGTCCTGCATCATCCGCTGTTGCTCGGGCGTGCCGGCCATCATCGCCATGCAGATCTCATAGCCCTGGCGCTGGTGGAAGCTCTCCTCCTTGCACACCCGGACCATGGCGCGGGCGTAAGGGCCGTAGGAGGTGCGCTGGAGCGGCACCTGGTTCATGATCGCGGCGCCGTCGACCAACCAGCCGATCGCGCCGATGTCGGCCCAGGTCAGGGTCGGATAGTTGAAGATGGTGCTGTACTTGGCCTTGCCCGAGTGGAGCGCCTCGATCATCTCGCGGCGG
This sequence comes from Allosphingosinicella sp., assembly GCA_040514175.1. Lineage (GTDB taxonomy): Bacteria > Pseudomonadota > Alphaproteobacteria > Sphingomonadales > Sphingomonadaceae > Allosphingosinicella. Next base: position 13,796 of record JBEVDE010000373.1, read on the forward strand.
CTGGTGCCCAAAGTCTCGGCGGCCGAATAGAGGTAGAGGCCGTGGCCCGCTTCGTCCTGAACCTTGGCGAGGAGGATCGCCTTGCGGCGGAGCGACGGCGCTCGGGTGATCCAATTGCCTTCCGGAAGCATGCCGACGATCTCGCTATGGGCGTGCTGCGAGATCTGGCGGGTGAGGGTCCGCCGATAGGCTTCGGGCATCCAGTCCTTGGGCTCGATGAACTCGTCGGCGGCGACTCGCGCTTCGAAGGCGGCGAGCTTGTCCGCATCCTCGGTGGAGGCGACGTTCTTCGACTTGCCGAGCTCGGTCGTGTACATGCTTTTCTCCCGGCGCGGCCCTAGCAGGAGGCGCCTTTCACGGCAATCAACGCGCGAGGGGCGGGGAGGTGGCAATCGTCATCCCGGCGAAAGCCGGGACCCATGAACACTGGCGGTGCACACTTACACGAGGCCGTGTTCATGGGTCCCGGATCAAGTCCGGGACGACGGCTGTCACACCCGCTCGATCACCGTTGCGATGCCCTGGCCGACGCCGATGCACATGGCGCACAAGGCGTAGCGGCCGCCGCGGCGGTGGAGCTCCTCCGTCGCGGTCATGATCAGCCGCGCGCCGGACATGCCGAGCGGGTGGCCGAGCGCGATGGCGCCGCCGTTCGGGTTGACGTGCCCGGCGTCGTCGGGGAGGCCGAGCTCGCGAAGCACGGGGAGGGCCTGGGCGGCGAAGGCCTCGTTGATCTCGATCACGTCCATGTCGGCGATGCTCAGGCCGAGGCGCTTCAGCAGCTTCTGGGAGGCCGGGGCGGGGCCGATGCCCATGATCCGGGGGGGTACGCCCGCGACGGCGCCGCCGACGAACCGGGCGCGCGGGGTGAGGCCGTTGCGCTTCGCCGCCTCTTCCGAGGCGACCACCATGGCGGCGGCGCCGTCATTGACTCCCGAGGCGTTGCCCGCGGTGACGGTGCCGTCGGGCCGGACGATCGGCCGCAGCTTGCCGAGCGCCTCGACATTGGTCTTGCGGGGATGCTCGTCGCGGTCGACGATCACGGGATCGCCCTTGCGCTGGGGGAGGCTGACCGGGACGATCTCGGCGGCGAGCCGGCCATTCTCCTGGGCCGCCGCCGCCCTGTCCTGGCTGCGGACCGCGAATGAATCCTGATCCTCGCGGCTTACCTGCCATTCCTGGGCGACGTTCTCGGCGGTGGACGGCATCGTGTCGTCGCCGTAGGCTTCGCGCATCTTCGGGTTGACGAAGCGCCAGCCGATTGTGGTGTCGTACATCTCGGCATTGCGGTCGAAGGCGCTCTGCGCCTTGGCCATGACGAAGGGCGCCCGGCTCATGCTCTCCGAGCCGCCGGCGATGACCATGTCCGCCTCGCTTCCGCGGATCACCCGAGCGGCCATGGCGACCGCGTCCATGCCCGAGCCGCACAGGCGGTTGAGCGTGACTCCGCCGGACTTGTCGGGAAGGCCGGCGAGCAGGGCGGCCATTCGGGCGAGGTTGCGATTGTCCTCGCCGGCCTGGTTGGCGCAGCCGAGGATGACGTCGTCCAGCGAGTCCCAGTCGACATCCGGGTTGCGCTCGATCAGCGCCCGGATCGGGATGGCGGCGAGATCGTCGGCGCGGACATGGGCGAGGCTTCCGCCGTAGCGGCCGATCGGGGTTCGCACCGCGTCGCAGATGAAGGCTTCGGTCATGTTCGTCATCCTGAACTCGTTTCAGGATCCAGTCCTGTAACCGTCGCGATGCTCGAAACTGGACCCTGAAACAAGTTCAGGGCGACAGAAAAGGGGCGAGGCGCATCCAGGCGTCGAGCTTCTCCTCGAACGGACGGGTGTAGGCCGGGCTGCTCGACGGCAGGGGGACCAGCGCGAGATCGGGCCGGGCTGCAAGTTGCGGGCGTCCGAGCGAGGCGGACTTGCCGCCGTTGAAGCCGACGGCCCGAAGCTCGGGCAGGCTCGCGGCGAGCGCGGCGAGATCATTGGCGCTGTTGAGCCGGATGGCGCCGTCGAGGCTTCCGCGCCGCGTCGCCGAGCCGACCGTGTCCCAGAGGCCGATCCGGGCGGCGAGCAGGGCCTCGAGCCGGGCCTGGTAGGGCAGCGGAACGAGGTCGGCGCCGATCACCGCCCCGATGAGCCGCCAGAAATGGTTGCGCGGGTTGGCGTAATATTGTGCGCGGGCGAGCGATTCCTCGCCGGGCAGGCTGCCGAGCACGAGCAACCGTGTGCGGGCGTCGGCGACCGGCGGGAAGGAGCGCTTGACCTCGTCCATGGCGCGCTTCTCCGCGATACGGGCGAGTGCCGCAAGCAATGAGCCTCTCCCGCTTTTCGCGGGAGAGGAGGGGCCCATCGCGAAAGCGATGGGAGGTGAGGGTCTTGCTGAGTCCGGTGTCCAGACCCTCACCTCCCAAGCTTCGCTTGGGCCCCTCCTCTCCCGTGAAGAACGGGAGAGGGGACGAGAGCGGCTCCTCGCGCGGCCCAATGTCGATTTGGCTACGATCCATTCGCCGGAATGACGGCGCCCTC